>JACYMF010000087.1 GCA_015272165.1 Cyanobacterium sp. T60_A2020_053 | reverse complement strand
TCTCCCTTTCTCCCTTTCTCCCTTTCTCCCTTTCTCCCTTTCTCCCTTTCTCCCTTTCTCCCTCTCCCCTTGCCTATTCCCTAAGTACATAACCTACCCCTCTGACGGTTTGAATTAACCTTTTTTCTTTATTAGCTTCTAGTTTTAAACGGAGATAGCGCACATACACTTCAATAATATTAGAGTCTCCCCCAAAATCATAACCCCAAACCCTCTGCAAAATTTGATCTCTCGTCAACACTTGACGAGGATGGGAGATCAAATATTCTAATAAATCATACTCCGTGGCAGTTAACTCAATAGCGCGCTCCCCCCTTTTTATTTCCCTTGTACGACGATTCAGAGTAAGATCAAGGAATTGCAACTGATCAGGGTCTTCCTCATTACTACGACGCAAATTAGCTCTTAATCTTGCCAATAATTCTTCGATACTAAAAGGTTTAACAATATAGTCATCAGCGCCCGCATCCAATCCAGCCACCCTGTCGCTAATTTCATCTTTAGCGGTTAATAAAACAATAGGCACTTTATCCCCCGTGAGACGAAGACGGCGACACACTTCCAAACCAGTAATACCGGGTAACATCCAATCCACTAAAATCAAATCAGGTTTATTATCCCTAGCGACAGTTAAACCCGTGATACCATCATTAGCAACTATAACTTCATAACCTTCGTACTGTAATTCTTGTTCTAAAAACTTACTCAGTTTTTGTTCATCTTCTATTACCAAAATTTTGCTCATAATCAGTTTTTGAAGAAGCGTCTTTTAATCATAGCCTATATTTTATCGAATAATCATGAGTTTAAAACCTCAGTTCGATGCAAGAATCCCTAATAAGGACAGGTTGCGGGTTTCAGGTATAATTTTCAGACGATGATATAATTCGAGCAAAAATTAAACCAAAAAAATCAATTAATATCTATTTTTTGTCAATTCTTTTACCTAATACCTAACACCTGATACCTGACACCTTTACAGCACAGAAAATTTTATCTCGAACTTAGGTAATATAACCTTTGCCCTTTTTATCTCGATTAATTATGTTTTTAAAGTATTTTAACAATTTTTTATTTTTATCTTTAATAATTGCTTTATTTTGGTTATTTAATCTACCTTTAGCTAATGCAGAAAATTTAGTTAATCGTGTTAATAATTATCCTAATTGGACAAATAAAATTAATTTACCAGCGCCCGTCACCGAAATCATTTATCCTGAATGGTTTGCAGGAGATTGGCAATTAACCAATATTTTAATAGAGCAAATAGCGCCCCTCGCCCCTAATTTTAAAACTCCGGGTTTTGACAATAACGCTATTTATCTTAACCAAAAAATTACTTTTCCTGTCAAGTTTACGAAAACTGTTTTAACGAATAATGAGACAAATTTTTTACCGAAAAAAATCAATCAAAATACAGTAATAATAGCCGATCGTCTTTTTAATAGCCAATCTATTAGTAGAGCGTATATGGGCGCTGACAATATCAAAAGTATAGAAATAAATCCACTCAATTCTACAGAACAAATAACCACTTTTCAAGAAAATAATCAATTAATTTCCTCCGTCATCGGCAGACAACAACAAAATATTTCTCCAAATGAATTTCTTACCAGTGAATTAACACGGCAATTTTTTCGCCGAGTAGGTAACATTTATATTAACTTTGTAGAAACTACCACCAAATATCATTTAATTGATGATAATTCCATCGAAGCAGACCAATTTACCGCCATTTATTTATCTCCCCAAGACCCCAATTATTTTAGCGCTTTTGATCAACCAGTAGCTTTATATAAATATAAATTAATACTTCAAAAGGACAAAGGGCAATAGACAATTGACAATGGATAATGGATAATTTATAAATATTTCACCTGAAACCTGACACCCGAAGCCTGACACCTCCCCTCACCAAAATATTTTTTCAGCACCACCTAAGTATGATACTAAACCACTTTGTTGGCAATTCATAGTCATTCATCTTGAGACAAGGAAGATTGTAAATGTTTCTCTAAAACCTGCGCATCAATAGCCGTTTTTAAATGACTCCAAGGCAAAACTTGACCCACTTGCCAATTATCATGGACATAATAATCTAAATCAGGTAAAAGCGCCCGTAACTCCTTAAAAGCGCGTTTGTAACTACCCAAAGTATCTCCATAAACCCTAGTTAACTCCAACAACTTACTCAAGCGCCTGTCACCTCTGGACATTAAACCCTGAATTACTGACCAATTATAGCTCTCAGGGCGAAAGTCCACCCCAACTTTACGCAAATTTTTCTCTAAATACTGTAACCGTTTTTTTGATTCACTGCGCACCCCAAACCATTGAAAGGGGGTGTGCGCTTTGGGAACAAATGTACTACAGCCGAGGGTAACTTTGAGACGTGGCGCTACTTTTTTAACCTCGCGCATCATGTCGATGGTGGCATCCAAATCACTGTTATCCTCTTGAGGTAAACCCACCATGCCATAAAATTTAATCGCCCTTAATCCACCTTTCTCAGCATTAATAGACGCTTGGATAATTTCCTCATTGGTCAATTTTTTATTAATTAACTGCCTAATCTTACTCGATCCACTTTCAATGGCGATGGTAATAGATTTTGTATCCCTTTTGGTGAGAGTTTCGGCTAATTTTGGCGTCACCGTATTAGTGCGCACCGAAGCAATACTCAAGCGCACGTCATCGTATTTTGGCAACATGATATAATCCAACAATTCTTCAAATTGCGGATGTTGCGTCACCGAAGCGCCCAACAAACCAAGACGATTAGTGTATTTTAAGCCCTTTTCAATATTGGGAATGAGGGAATCTGTTAAACTAGCAGTGCGAAAAGGTAACGTCAGATAACTAGCAAGACAAAAACGACACATTTCGGGGCAACTGCGCACCACTTCCACCATGTAGATATTTTCCCAAGCCGCCTTTTCTGTCACCACCGTAGAAGCGGATAAAACGTTACCTCGATAGGTTTCCTTGGTTACAAAAGGGGGAGTTTGATCATTAATGGGTTTAATAGCGGTAATTTTGCCCGTGATGTCTTCATATTCCACCTCATAAAGACTGGGGATATAAATGCCCCCTACTTGTGCTAAACATTGTAATTTTTCCCTACGGGAAGCGCGCCGTATTTGTTGATAAGAGTCGAGAAAATTATCGATCAAATTTTCCCCGTCACCCAATAAAATCACATCAAAAAAATTAGCAAAAGGCTCAGGATTAGCGGTTAAAACTGGACCTCCACCAAAAATTAAAGGGTGAGATTCGTTTCTATCTTTAGCATAAATAGGAATATTTAAACGCTCTAAAAGGTCTAAAATATGGACATAATCCAACTCCCAAGAAAAAGAGAAACCGACAATTTCAGGAAAACGGGGCAAACTTTCTTCAATATCGGTAAACAAACGACTCACTGCTACATCTGTGCGAGTGGCAAAATTAGCCCAGATTAACTGATAACCCAAACTGGTGATACCGACACTATATTCATTGGGAAAGGCATAAATTAAGGGAATAGCATCGGTATTTTTTTGACTAGGGGTAAATAACAGTTTTTCGGAACTAAATGGATTCATATTTTAGGGTTAAAATGTGTAGGGTAGGCAGGGGAAGAAAAGTTATAATTTAGAATTTAGAATTTAGAAAACAATTACTTCTACATTCGTTTTAATGTTTATTGTCAATTATTCATGATCCATTAATATTATAAAATATTTATGAAAAAAACGGAAATTAAAGAACTGAAAAAGAAAAACACTGCTATTTTTAAAATTACTAAATTTACCATCGTTAATCCTATTTTCAGGGTATATTTTCGGGGTAAAGTCATCAACGGTGATAAAGTACCCACCACAGGTAAACTAATTATTGTCAGTAATCATGCTAGTGTTTTTGATCCACCCCTTCTCGTTTGTGGACTCAATCGCCCTGTTTCTTTCATGGCAAAACAAGAATTATTCAGCGCCCCTGCCTTTGGTAATTTAATCACCGCTTTAGGTGCATATCCAGTAGATAGAGAAAAAGGCGACCGCAATGCTATTCGTCAAGCCATGATGAGAATTGATACTGGTTGGGCAACCTGCCTATTTCTCGAAGGTACACGCACCCTAGATGGTAGAATATATGAGCCGAAGATGGGCGCTGCTTTGATTTCCGCTAAAACTCAAGCGCCCTTACTGCCTGTTTGCTTAATTGGTACGGAAAAAATTTTAACACCTCATCATAAATTTCCACAACCTGTACCAGTTACTATCAAAATAGGGGATTTAATTCAGCCTCCCACTTCTAGTAATAAAGATGAATTACTGCGGATTACGGCGGAGTGCGCTGATTCCATCAATCAACTTCATCAATGAAACTTTGTGCCTTTTTTGTTAGGAGAATCACCGATAATAATAAGACTCTGCGCTGTTACGTCTTCCCAAGACATTTTATCAAAATCCGTTAATTTGATCATGTAACATGATTATTTTTTTAAAGAAATCATGACACCCATCAAAACGATCAGCGCCCCTCCTCCCACTGTCACCGTCGGGATTTCAGCAAACAACAAAAAAGCTAACAAGCTAGAAGCTACAGGCTCTAATAAAATAATGAGGGCTACCATGGTGGTAGAAAGATACTTTAAACTCCAATTAAAGCTAGTATGACCAATTACCTGAGAAATGACTGCCATTAAAATTAAATAAAAATACACATTTTCACTATAACCACCATAGCCGACACCAAAAAGAAAGGGGAAGGGCGCTAACAATAAAGCGCCCGTCAAATAAGCAATAATAATATAATTACCCGTAGAAAGCCCTTGCTTTTGTGCCTCAGTGCCTAAAAGTAGATAACCACTAGCAAACCAACTACCCATTAACGCTAAGATAGCACCCAGTAAGGGATTTTCCCCCACGACACTATCACTATTGCCACCACCAGCAACAATCACACTACCAAGTAAAGCCATAATAATTCCCCACCACTGACGGCGACTCAAACTTTCTTCTCGAAACCACCAAGACAACAAAGCCACCCATAAAGGATTAGTTGTAACAATCGCCACAGATGCCGTCACAGAAGTAAAACCAAGGGAACTAATCCAAGTAGCAAAATGTAGTGCCAAACAAATACCAGCGCCCATGGCCCAATACATACCCTTGAGACTGGAAGAAGCTAAACGAGGATAAGTAGGCAGTAAAAAAATACTAGCAATAGCTAAACGGGCAAAAGCAATAAATAAACTAAAAGCAACGGTAGTATTTTGGGCTTCCTGTTGACAAAAACGAACAAAAATAGCCGCCATAGATACTGCCACAATACCCACAGCAAGAACCGCAAAAATTTGCCACTGCTTTGGGGATGAAAGTTTCACAATTTGTACTTAGGTGGTGCTGAAAAAGTATTTTAGTGAGAGGAGGTGTCAGGTGTCAGGTGTCAGGTTTCAGGTGAAATGCTTATAAATTAAAGAATTAAGCCAAATAGTTATTTTTCATAAATTGCTCATTTGTATCAATAATTTTCAGCAAACCAGACTTCTAATGAAACTTTGCACCTTTGCGCCTCTGCGAGAGATTTTATCAAAATCATTTCATCAAAACAGTATTAGAGAAGTAGAGAATAAAAAACCCCCACCGAAAAGGCAGGGGTATTAAATTATTTATAGACCGAGAGAATTAGTCAAGATCAGGCATAAATAAAGTAGGCTCAGTCTCACGATCAATTCCTTTCTCAAAACCACCAGCAGCCGCACGAGCGCGTCCAGCGTGCCATAAGTGACCAATTAAGAAGAAGAAACCTAAAACGAAGTGAGAAGTAGCTAACCATGCACGAGGAGATACATAGTTGAAAGAGTTAACGTCAGTGATTACACCACCAACAGAGTTTAAAGAACCTAAAGGCGCGTGGGTCATGTATTCAGCCGCACGACGAACCTGCCAAGGTTGAATGTCATTTCTGACTTTATCTAAATCAAGACCGTTGGGACCACGAAGAGGCTCCAACCAAGGACCACGGAAGTCCCAGAAACGCATGGTTTCACCACCGAAGATAATTTCACCGGTAGGAGAACGCATTAAATATTTACCTAAACCAGTAGGACCTTGAGCAGAACCCACGTTAGCACCTAAGCGCTGGTCACGGATTAAGTAAGTTAAAGCCTGAGCCTGAGAAGCCTCAGCGCCCGTCGGCCCATAAAACTCACTAGGGTAAGCAGTATTATTGTACCATACCATAACGGAAGCAATGAAGCCCATTAAGGACAAAGCACCCAAACTGTAGGATAAATAAGCCTCACCAGACCAGATGAAAGCACGGCGCACCCAACCAAAAGGCTTGGTCAAAATATGCCAAATACCACCACTGATACAGATAAAACCGACCCAAATGTGACCACCGATGATGTCTTCCATGTTGTTCACACTCATGATCCAACCTTCACCACCGAAAGGCGCTTTGAGCAAGTAGCCAAAGATAGTGCCGGGATCAAGAGTAGGATTGGTAATGATGCGCACATCACCACCACCGGGCGCCCATGTATCATAGACACCACCAAAGAACATGGCTTTAAACACCAATAGGAAAGCACCCACACCTAAAAGAATGAGGTGATAACCGATGATATTAGTCATTTGGTTTTTATCTTTCCAATCGTAGCCAAAGAAACTAGAATACTCTTCTAAAGTTTCAGGACCACGCAAAGCATGGTACAGACCACCTAAACCGAGAACGGCAGAGGAAATAATGTGTAATACACCAGCAACGAAAAACGGAAAAGTATCAGTAATTTCGCCACCAGCGCCCACACCCCAACCTAAAGTAGCAATGTGAGGTAACAAGATTAAACCTTGCTCATACATTGGTTTTTCAGGGATGAAGTGCGCTGTTTCAAACAAAGTCATTGCGCCAGCCCAAAATACGATTAGACCAGCATGGGCGACGTGCGCACCTAGTAACTTACCGGATAAATTAATTAATCTAGCATTGCCAGACCACCAAGCAAATCCAGTAGATTCTAAGTCACGACCGCCAATAGAAGTATTAGAGAGCGTTACCACGGGGAAGTACCTCCTCAGGAAATTCAAATCTTTCGTGGGGTTGGTCTTGAGGCGCCATCCATGCGCGCAACCCCTCGTTTAATAGGATGTTTTTGGTATAAAATGTTTCAAATTCAGGGTCTTCAGCCGCTCTCAATTCTTGAGATACGAAGTCATAAGCACGAAGGTTAAAAGCTAAACCCACGATACCAATAGAACTCATCCATAAACCCGTCACAGGTACAAACAACATGAAGAAGTGTAACCAACGTTTGTTGGAGAAAGCAATACCGAAAATTTGAGACCAGAAACGGTTTGCTGTCACCATTGAATAGGTTTCTTCCGCTTGGGTAGGCTCAAAGGCACGGAAAGTATTTGCTTGTTCACCATCTTGGAATAAGGTGTTTTCTACCGTTGCACCGTGAATAGCACAAAGTAAAGCACCACCAAGAATACCAGCTACTCCCATCATGTGAAAGGGATTAAGAGTCCAGTTGTGGAAACCTTGTAAGAACAAAATAAAGCGGAAAATTCCTGCTACTCCGAAAGAAGGAGCGAAAAACCAGCTAGATTGTCCTAAAGGATACATTAAAAATACGCTGACAAATACAGCAATAGGACCAGAGAAAGCAATAGCGTTGTAAGGACGAATGCCCACAAGACGAGAGATTTCAAACTGACGTAACATGAAGCCAATTAAACCGAAAGCACCGTGAAGGGCTACGAAGCTCCATAAACCACCGATTTGAAACCAGCGAGTGAGATCGCCTTGAGCTTCAGGTCCCCATAAAAATAGTAAGGAGTGACCGAAAACATCAGCAGGACTGGATACAGCAACGGTTAAGAAATTAGCGCCTTCCAAATAGGAACTAGCTAAACCGTGAGTGTACCAAGAGGTTACGAAGGTAGTACCAGTTAACCAGCCACCCAAAGCCATGTAAGCACAAGGGAAAAGAAGGATTCCAGACCAACCAACAAAAACGAATCTGTCTCTTTTGAGCCAGTCGTCTAGGGCATCAAACCAACCTCTTTCGGCTGGTGCGCGTCCGACTGCAATAGTCATAATCTTTTTTGTTGTTCGTTTTTCAAGTTTTACTTTTATCTTGTCTCTTTTTTGCTGAGAAAAGACAAACTCTTATCTGAGTACGAAACCCAGTGCGGTCATTAACTTTTCTTAATATACCATGATTAAGAGACTTATTTTCAGGATTTTCCCTGATTATTCATCTTTTTGTGAACCGCTATTTACTATTGTTAACAAAAATTTTACAAAATGTCACATATTTCTCAGAAAAAGTTAAGGAGGTTTACACTGATTTTGTCTGATGAGGAAAGGTAAAAGGTAACAGTTAAGAGTTTGAGCTATTTCTAAATTTACCTTTGCCCCTTGCCCTTTGCTAAATTTTAAGGTATTAGGTTTGATAATGAATATCGATATAATGAAGGTTACAAGAAAATTTCCAGTTAATCTTATTTATTATCGCAATGGCAGAATCATATCTAATAGAAAAATTAAACTCTGTGGAGACCACTTTTAATGAACTTACGAGGCGTTTAGGAGACCCTGATATTGCTACCAATCCTTCAGAATTGCAAAAAATCGCCAAGATGCGTTCTTCTTTAGAGGAAACAGTGATTACTTATCAGCAATGGCGCGAAGCACAAAATGAATTGAAGGGAGCCAAAGAAATCTATAAAGAATCCAACAGCGATCCCGAAATGAAAGAATTGGCAGGTTTGGAAATACAAGAATTAGAAGAAAAATTGACATATTTGGAGAAGACATTAAAAATTTTACTGCTTCCTAGAGACCCTAATGATGATAAAAATATCATGTTGGAAATTCGTGCTGGTACAGGGGGCGATGAAGCTGGTATTTGGGCTGGAGACTTAGTAAAAATGTACTCTCGCTATGCTGAATTATTGAATTGGAATGTTAGTTTATTGAGTGAGTCTCCGGCGGAGATGGGGGGTTTTAAGGAGGCGATTTTGGAAATTACAGGGGATAATGTTTATAGTAAATTAAAGTTTGAAGCGGGGGTGCATCGGGTGCAGAGAGTTCCCCTGACCGAAGGTGGGGGAAGGGTTCACACTTCTACTGCCACGGTGGCAATCATGCCTGAGGTGGATGAAGTGGAGGTACAAATTGATCCCAAAGACATTGAAATGACTACTGCTCGTTCGGGGGGCGCTGGGGGGCAAAACGTTAACAAGGTGGAAACGGCGGTGGATTTAATCCATAAACCGACAGGGATTCGGATATTTTGTACGGAAGAGCGTTCTCAGTTAAAAAACCGTGAACGTGCTATGCAAATTTTACGAGCGAAGTTATATGAGATAAAGATGAAAGAGCAACAAGATGAGGTCAGCTCCATGAGGCGCTCTCAAGTAGGTACGGGCGCTCGTTCTGAGAAAATTCGCACCTACAATTATAAGGATAATCGCGCTACGGATCATCGTCTTAATCGAAATTTTGACCTTAACTCCATATTAGAAGGAAAAATTGATGATGTGATTCAGGCTTGTATCTCCCAAGATCAACAAGAGAGATTAGAAGAAATGGCTTCTTCTCCTACCACAGCAGAGGCTTTTATCTCTTAAGGAGGTTTTTTTAGTCGGCATAAAATTAATTACCTTTACCTCTCGAAATCTCCCCTTGCTTCCTCTGCTAAACAAATCAATTTTGTACCTTACTTTGAAAAGCCCCTACTTTTAGAAGGAGGCTAGGGGGATCAAGAGTAAAAATAATCACTTTTCAAAAAACCTAATCGTAAAAGTCTTCTAAATCGACTAATACAAATGCAATTGCAAAAATAATAGTTACCTTTGCCCCTTGCCCTTCTTAATTTACTGATGAAAAGGAATAATTAATAAAGGAATAAAAATAATTATTGTCCAACTCAATTGATACCAGTTAACTTTTTCTGCTGCCGTATTTTGATTAATTAAAGCCTCTATTCTTTCTTGTAAACGAGAGTTAGTAAAGGCACAAATATAATCATTATTAGCGGTTTCTTGATGATTGATCATCGCTTCTGTTACCATAATCAAAGATTCTGCCAATAAAAGAAAATCTACTTTTTCTGATGCTGTTGCATCTGCTCTTAATTCTCTAAATAGTACCAAATCAGACCAAATTTCTTCATTATACGGAAGCCAAAAGGTAATTCTTTTACATAATGATAACCAAAAAAAGATTAAAGGGTCTTGGTGTTTTTGGTGTGCTTTTTCATGCTCAATTACTGCTTGTAAATGTTCAGGTGATAACAAGTCAATTAATCCTTGGCTAATTACTAATGTGGAAGAAATTAAGGGAAATTTTAGTTTAGTAATTAATCCAGCATAAGGTAAATTAGTAGGTAGTAACTGATAACTTGCCTCATAAATTTTAGCGGTAGAATATAGGGTGAAGGGCGCTGAACTTTTTTTCACATCTGCTATATATTTACCAAAAATAATCAATCCATAAACTAGATATAAACAAGCTAAACTATAACTAATCATAGTCGCTTCATATCCCCACATTTTTCCTTGGTATCCCATGGCAATAATAGCAAAGCAACTCATGATGATTAACAAGGCGGGAGTTACAAAAAAGAATAGGGAGTAATTCCAGTTTTTTTTATTTTTAAAATAATTATGTTGACTAAAGAGCCTAATTAAATATGCTGAAAAAATGGCAGTAATAATGATTAAAAAGTGCATTTATTTTTCTTCCTTTCTATTTTGACGAATTTCTTTTAATCGATTGGCAATAGCGGTAATTTGTTCAAGACTGTCGGTATCTAAACTATCAGCAAAGGAAGCAACTAAATCAGGATTACTAACAGCTAAAAAACTTTGTAATTGTTGATATGATTGAATTGCTCTAGCTTGAGATTCAGAAATTAAGGGAGTCCAATAAAATGCTCTACTTTTTTTTTCAACTTTTAACCAACCTTTTTTAGTGAGTCTATTTAATACAGTAGTAACTGAAGCATAAGCTAATTCTCGATCTGGATCACTTAAAATTTTCTCATGGACATCTTTCACAGTTGCTGTGCCAAATTCCCATAAAATTTCTAGTATTTCTTGTTCTAAAAAACCTAGTGATAGTTTTTCCGGTTGATATTTTGGTAAAAAAGACATATACGGCAATACTAAATGAGTTATGAGAATTATGTTAAAATACAAGAGGCAATAGGCAAAAAGGGAAGGGATAGAATTTAGCCACCTTTAGCGAAAGATACCATTACTAAGGCGGATAATAATAAACCGGGTACTAATAAAACGATTAACATGATAAATTGATCAGCAGTCATAATAGTTGTAGGTAATTTTATTGACATTCGATCACTATTTTAATGGATCATTATGACAGTGAATCTTAAAAAATAATTCACTCATGGTAATTTAATCATTATGGCGGATTTTACAGATTTTTTTCTCGGTATAGTTTTATGGTTAGGTAGTGGTAGTTTTTTACTAACTTTATTTAACCGTAATGATGATGATTCCCAGCTTAATTCAACTTCCAACCAAACAACTTCTTTTTCTCCTCTGACTAATCAAGGGGAAGATGACACATTGTTATCCAATCCTATCAATGATGACGTTAAAAATTCGTTAATGGAATCGTTGAAAGCGCTTAGTGAGGCTAAGGAAGAAAGTGAGGCAAAATTGGCTGAAAGTTTGGTTTCTCTCCGAGATGCTGATGAAAAAATACGGGCGCTGGAGTTAGAATTAGAGCAAATTTCTGATCAATTAGAGTTAAGTCAAAACCAGTATTATCAATTAGAAAAGGTTTCTCAACATCAAGAAGATGAGTTGAATCAAAAAATTTCTGAGTTACATCAACGTTATCAAAGTCTTCAAAGTGATTATGAAAGTTTACCGACTAAGTTATCTCAACAGTGGCGGGAAAAAACATTTATTGAAATTAATTCTTTATTGACTAACTATCCTACGGCAAAAATGATGATAAAGTTTAAGCCGTATTTACCTGCTAAAAATGTTATTTCTCTACTTAAACCTTTAGAAAATTTACTATCTTTGTGGGATATTCAATCTATTGGAAAACCTTGGCAAAAAGTTAATTTTGATCCTGATTTACACTCTCCTGATAATGATAATATTAAATCTGGTGATATGGTTTACATTCGTTTTGTAGGTTATTTGCGGGGAGAAAATATTTTGGTTAAGGCTAAGGTTAGTCAATCCTTACCTGGACAAAAATAGTGTTTTTTGGGTTTTTTATAAAATTATTTTCTTTGTAAGTTGTCATCAATCATTTAAAATTAGTCTAAGCTAAGACGCATTTAATTTACATTAACTAATTCACCCTTGTTTTTAAATTTT
>JACYMF010000086.1 GCA_015272165.1 Cyanobacterium sp. T60_A2020_053 | reverse complement strand
AAGTTTTGTCGGATACGACCTTCACTATCTCTTTTGATGGTGATGCTATTGTGGCTACGGGGATATACCGTATTGTGCCGCATAAATGTATCAGAAGATAATTAGTAGTTTTTCATTATCCATTGTCCATTGTTCATTATCAATTACGATCAGGGGTCTTTTCTTTATAATGAATATATAAGTTTATAACCCTTTCCACTATGATTACAGGGATTATTCTATTATCGACTATTTCCGTTGCCTCTTATTTGCTGAAAATATCACGAGAAAATGAATTACGAGCAGTTCAACAAAAATTAATTACCGAAGAAAAATTAACAAGAACTTTACAAAACTTAAGAGAAGTAATTAGAGAAAAGGAGGCCACGGAAAGCGAACTAAGCCAAGTTAGGCATAAAATTGAACAAATTATCCGTGAGAGGAAGGGCGCTGAGGAATCTCAACAACAAGTTAATGCTAAAATTGAACAGCTAATGGGTGAAAAACAAGAAATCAAAAGACAATTAAATCTCATAAAAAGAGAAAATTATAAAATAACAGCTGAGAAGAAAAAAGCAGAGGAATTAGCTAGAATTACTCAAATTAAGTTTGAGCAAATAAAAATAGAAAAACAACAGGCGAAAGAATTAGTTAAAATGGCTATTTTAAAATGTGAACAAGCAATTAAAGAAAAAGAAAAAGCAGAAGAATTAGCTCTAACGATTCAGGAGAAAGTTGAGCAAATAGAAATGGAAAAACAACGAGCAGAGGAAGATGTTATTTATTTATATGAAAGCATTGAAGAAGATACAAAAAAACTTGAACAAAAGGTTACAGATTTAGAAGCAGAAAACAAATTTTTAGCAGAGGAAAATCAAAACCAAAAATCTGAATTAGTGGAGTTACAGAATAAGTGTAATCAGTTATCATCTCATCTAATGGCAGTGAACAACAGTGATAATGATTCTAGTGACCAAAGAGAAAGGATTTATTTTTACATAAGAGAAAAAAATTTTTATCCTGATGAAATTAAAGAAATTATTTTAGATTTACTTAAACAAAGTCTCCATAATGTTTATGAAGGTAGTCGTAGGGATCATATTTTAAGAGATTTACTACACAATAATCCTAGTAATGGAAGTTTAGAAAGTTTGAAAAAAGAAATTCATGATTTATTTAATAATTATCGCAGTTTGAATCCGAAAATGCGTAGGGATTTGGGTCATTTAGGTTTTCAATTTGTAGATAATAAACACCATAAAATTAGATTTTATCAAGATGATAGATACACTCACACTTTTGCTTCTTCTGCTAGTGATCATCGTGCGGGGACAAATAATGCTTCGGAAATTTGCCGTTTGATTCTCTAGTTTATTGTTTTGTCTTGTGTCAGATTATTTCCGCTTTCTAGCTCAATTCTTAGAGAAGTTGAATGATTAGGTGATGGGAACTGAAATTCAACTGCAATTTAACGAGTCATCCAAAATTTAAGACCATTACTCCTCATCATTGGTAGCAGATAAATAATTGCTGTATTCGGGACTATCTTCCCCATAAACCCCATCAATTTGCTGAAAACAACAATCAACGGCAAAATCGTTAAAGTCCTCTTCTATGACCCCATACATTTGATGAAAAGTATCAGGTTTAACTCGACAAAAACGAGGTCTATCTTCATAAATGTTACATTTTCTCATCTCATGGCTATAGTTGATACACCAACCGTCTTCCCCTACCATGCTGAGATAAAGTTCTAATTCGTCTGGTTGTAAATATACGTCAAGATCAGGTCGATCGCTGGGATCGAGGTGACAACAAGCGCCACAACGTTCCATACAAAGCCATTTACTCATAATTAAAAAATGTAATAAAACTTAATATATTTCCCTAAATTTCAGATTTAAGAGGGCAACCTTTCCTAGTATGATATATTTTGTCAATAGATTGATAATTAAAAATTTAGACTTTGTCGGCAAACTTCCCGCTCACAGTTTGATCATGTTAACGGTGTTGCGGTTAGAAGTATTATGGCGAGGTCATTAATAATAAATCATAGTTTAATTATTTAGGAGTAAATATGGACTTTATTACAAATTTCTTTAGTGGTGTTGATTTTGAGGTGATTTTACAGTTAACTTCTGTGGGCTTAATTTTAGTTGCTGGTCCAGTAATTGTTTTTATCCTTTATGCTTTGAGAGGAGACTTATAACGTTACGAGGGGTAAATAGAGAACAGTTAAAATTTTTAGGGAGATATTAAGTATTAGACATCCTCAAAAGTTAACATCAATTCTGATACGGAAAATGTCAAAATTGATCTTGTTTCTCTGTTACCCGTTGTTTTTCATGTTGAATTTCTCTTTGCCCAATTATTACTGATTTAATCATGTTTGATCGTCGTTGCAGTGGTGTTTTGCTTCATCCTACTTCTTTGCCTAGTCGTTACGGTGTGGGAGATTTGGGGGAGGGTGCTTATGGTTTTGTAGATTTTTTACACCAAAGTGATCAACAAGTATGGCAAATTTTGCCGTTAGGACCGACTGGAAAAGGTAATTCACCCTATTTGGCTTATTCAGCGTTGGCGGGAAATCCTTTATTAATTAGTTTAGATGTTCTTTTCGGGGATGGCTTACTGACGGAGGAAGATTTGCAGGAGATAGAGGAAATTTTTGATAAACAAAATCCTTCACGGGTAAATTATGATTTAGTCATTGAAAGTAAATTTCCCCTTTTACGTAAGGCGTTTAATGCTTTTCAGGAGAAAGATGAGGATGAATATAAGGCAGATTTTCGCCGTTTTTGTGAGGATTATGGTTATTGGCTAGAGGATTATTCCTTGTTTATGGCGTTGAAGGAGTATCATCAGGATCGAGCTTGGTTTCAATGGGACCAAGATATTGCTAAACGTCAGCCGGAAGCGATTCACCGTTGGCAGATGAAATTAGGTGATGAAATGTTTTACCATAAGTTTTTACAGTTTAGCTTCTTTCGTCAGTGGTCTAATTTGAAAAGTTATGCTAATGAGCGTCAAGTAAAAATTTTTGGGGATATTCCTATTTATGTAGCGCACGATAGTGTGGATGTGTGGGCAAATCAAGGTATTTTTTGTTTGGATGAGGTGACGGGCGCTGCGGCTTCTATGGCGGGTGTGCCTCCTGATTATTTTAGTGAAACGGGGCAGTTATGGGGAAATCCTGTGTATGATTGGGATGAGTTACAGGGGACAAATTTTGCTTGGTGGGTACAACGCATTAAGGGAATGTTGGAATATGTAGATATAATGCGTATTGATCATTTTCGTGGTTTTGAGTCGTTTTGGGCAGTGCCTCAAGGGGAAACTACGGCTATGAATGGGGAATGGGTGAGGGCGCTGGGGGATGATTTTTTTGCTATTTTGGAGCAGGAGTTGGGGGTTTTACCTATTGTGGCGGAAGATTTAGGGGTAATTACGCCTGAGGTGGAAGCGTTGAGGGATAAGTACAATTTTCCGGGTATGAAGGTGTTACATTTTGCTTTTGATTCAGATCGGGCTAATGGATTCTTACCTTATAATTATACAACCCCTAATTGTGTGGCTTACACTGGTACTCATGATAATGATACTACGGTGGGTTGGTTTACTAAACGTTCTTTTGAAGAGCGTCAAAGGGTGTTGGATTATTTAGGCGCTTTAACCGATCAAGGTATTCATTGGAGTTTAATTCGTCTGGCTTTAGCTTCTGTGGCAAATATAGCGATTTTTCCTGTACAGGATTTATTGGGTTTGGGTAGTGAGTCGAAAATGAATACTCCCGGCACTGTGGAAGAAAATTGGTCTTGGCGCTATCGAGGAGGGGCGCTGGATGATCAGATGGCTAACCATTTAAAACATCTTACTTATATTTACGGGCGCAAATTTATTGGTGATTAGTCTATTGGGAAGTGAGAAGGTTGATAAATTAAAGGTTTCAGCAAAATCATCGCTTCTTACAAATTCTTAATTTTCATCAACGATTGTTGATTTTTAACAAGAAAAAACGCTATTTTTTACACTCTTTCGGATGTAAGTTATCCTTGAAATCTTTATTTAACTAGGGTGTTGATTTATTCAGCAGACCCTAATTATCGGCGTTATTTTTAATATATAGGATATAAGTTACCTCTTTTCCTTTTTTACCAACACTTTTGCACATAAAGACTCCATTTCTCCGCCTGTAACTATGAAAATAACATTTAAAAACCCATGTTTTTGATTTGTTGGAGCCTATATACAATTAATCTTGCTCGATAACTTATATCAAGTTCGCTTAAATAGTTACAATTAAATTCTTGCACAACCCTAAGAAAATCAACATTTCTATTTATAAGTGATCAAACGAACTTGATATTATTATAGCTTTGAAAAAAATAAAAGTCACAATTAATTTTGCTTAGTTACTTACAAACTAGCTTACGATTCTTTAGGACAGGAAAATTGTTGGTCTCTTAACCAAGTTTTAATCCCAGCGCCCGTCACCCCGTTACTATTATCAAAAGGTGGTGTTATGAGTGTATCTTGTTGAGAATGACCTAATTTAGTTAATAAAGTAACCATTTCCCAACCTTTAGGAGTGGGAGTTAACAATAACCAATAGTAATTTTGGGTTTGATAGATGGTTTGATTTTGTGAGTAATGTCTTTCCAGGGTAGTAAAAAAAATCTGTCTAATCTCTGAGGTTTTTTGGCTTCGATATTGGGTTTGGGTGAGGGGTAACGGTTCAAATTCTGGCAGACTAGCGGTGATGACATACACGGGGAGAGAATCGGCGCGCGAATTTTTTTGTAAAATGCGGTTAGTATAATCCGGTAAATCTTTGACTAAAGCATTGCCTAAAGTATTGATGTCTGATGGGCAGGGGAGGGCGCTGGATTTTACCTCGTGAGGCAAAACAGGGAAAAACATCGTCAACAATAAAGATAATAAAATTCTCTGATATTTCACGGCAAGAAGTATAAAAGAAATGCGCAAACCGGGACTTGAACCCGGAAGTCTGTGAAGACACTAGAATCTGAATCTAGCGCGTCTGCCAATTCCGCCATTTGCGCTTCAGAAAATTATTATAACCATAAACTTAATTAGGTGGTGCTGAAAAAGTGGAGTGGTGAGGGGAGGTGTCAGGTTTCGGGTGTCAGGTTTCAGGTGAAATGCTTATAAATTAAAGATTTAAGCCAAATAGTTATTTTTCATAAATTGCTCATTTGTCTCAATAATTTTTGATACCACCTGAGTTGAAGATAAAATTTTCGGTGCTGTAAAGGTGTTAGGTATTCAGTGAAAGAATTGACAAAAAATATATCCTAACTGATTTTTTCGGTTTAATTTTTTGCTCGAATTATATCATCGTCTGAAAATTACACCTGAAACCTGCAACCTGCAACCTGATACCTGCCTTTTGACCTTTTTATCTCAAAGTGAGGTTATGATAATGATGATATCTTATGAATGAGAACTTATGGACACTTTAACTGCGATTACCGAAAGAAGATCGGTTAAATACTACGATCCTGAGCATAAAATGACTGATGAAGAAATTAGAAGTTTGATGGAATATACCTTATTATCTCCTACCTCTTTTAATATGCAAAATTGGCGTTTTGTGGTAGTAAAAGATCAAGAAGTTAAAAACCAACTCAAATCAGCTTCCTTTAATCAAGCTCAAGTTAGTGACGCTTCCATTGTGGTTTTAATTTGTGGTGACTTAAAAGCCTATGAAAAAGAGCCTCAAAGATATTGGCGTAATGCGCCCGAAGCCGTGCAAAATGAAATGATTCCCATGATGGTTGGTTTTTATAATGATAAACCAGAATTACAACGAGATGAAGCTATGCGTTCAGCAGGTATTGCAGGTCAGACTATCATGTTAGCAGCAAAAGCCATGGGTTATGATACTTGCCCTATGGTTGGTTTTGACTTTCAGAAGGTAGCAGAAATTATTAATTTACCTGATGATTATGTACTTTCTTTTATGATTGTGGTGGGTAAAGCTGTTAAACCTGCTAGGGAAAGGGCGGGACAATTAGATTTAGCAGAAGTGGTATCTTTTGATACTTTTTAGTGGGAAATTTTTTAAAATAGGTATCAAAATACTTTGCCCTCACCCCCAACCCCTCTCCCGCAGGAGAGGGGAGTAATCTTCGAGAATAATTGATTAGTTATTATTTGAAAACCTCTTTTTCTCAGAGAAAAAAAACTAATCCCTAATTTGCACGGGCATAATTAAATAAGTCATTTGTAAACCACTTAAAGGGGTGGCAATTACTGGTTGAGTAGCACCGTTGAAATGAAAAGTAATTTCATTACTAGACAGCGCCCTCAACCCATCCATGAGATACTTGATGTTAAAACCAATCTCGAAACCTTCCCCCGTAATTTCCGCCGCAACCGATTCTTTGGCGCTTCCTAACTCTTTGGCATCCACTGATAAATAAACTAGAGATTGTTCAGGATTTAAACTAAATTTAACTAGATTATTTTTTTGATCAGATAAAACGGAAACCCTTTCTAAACTCTCAATCAAACGTTTTCTTTCCACCACCATGGTGCGCTGGAATTTATTAGGAATCAGTTGATTATAATTAGGATAAGCGCCCTCCAACTTGCGACTGGTGAGATTTTGAGAACCCAATTCAAAGACTACTTGGTTATCATCCACATAAAGAGCAATATTATCTTCTTCTTTGGCAGTGGTCAAAATTTTTTCTAATTCTCTCAGCGCCCTTGCCGGAATCGTCATGGTAAAATTTTGTTCTTCATTAACAGAAATATTTGTGTCGGTGGCTTCTTCTTCCTCCTCCCCTTTGTCATCAGTGGTTTTCACCACCGCTAAACGGTGGCCATCGGTGGCAGCAAATTCGAGGGTATCGAGGTTGCGGGTTAAATGAATGCCCGTCAAAATCTGCTTACTTTCATCGGTGCTAGCGGCAAATAATGAGCCTTTTAAGCCTTCCGTGAGGGCGGTAATGGGCAACATTAAAGCATCTTCCTTCGCCACTTGGGGTAATTCGGGATATTCGTCGCCGGTGACTCCCCGCAGTTGAAATTTACCGAATAATGACTCAATGGCTACTAAAGGATTATCATCTAATTCTTCTTGTTCAAAACCGATGGTAATGTCGCCCTCTGGTAATTTGATGACAATGTCGTTAAATAACTTGGCAGGGATGGTAATTGTACCTTCTTCTAATACTTCGGCTGGAAAACTGGTACGCATACCTAAGTTTAGATCAAATCCAGTGAGGGTGACGAGATTTTTTTCGGCGTTGGCAACTAATAACACATTAGCTAAAATGGGATGGGTGGGGCGCGCTGGTACTGCCCTACTTACTAATGAGAGATTATTTTTAAGGTCTGTTTGGGAGCAAATAATTTTCACGATTTCTAATAAAATTAACTATATTATCGATAACAAACTCATTATTATATCTTAGAAAGTTACAGGAAAGAGTTAAGTTTTTTATGTACTTGGATCAAGTTAGTTTTTTTGACATTGATAATGTTTCTATTTACTATTGTCAACCAGAAATATTTTTAAGTGAAATTGATTCATTATTTACTATCTTATCCCATCAAGAGTTAATTAAAATCAGTAATTTTAAACAGAAAAATAGACAAAATTTAGCGATAATTTATCGTAGTTTACTAAAGATTATTTTGGCTAATCATTTAAAAATAAATCCTCAAGATATAGAGTTTAGCTACACAATAAAAGGTAAGCCATTTTTAACAAATTCTGCTCTGAATTTTAATTTATCCCATACGGAAGATATGGTTATTTATGCTATTTCAGAAAAAATTATCGGCATCGATATAGAAAAAAATGATAAAATACTTAAACATGAGGAATTAGCAGAGCGTTTTTTTTGTCCTTCTGAATATCAATTAATTAAACAAATTAATCAAGATAAAAAAGCTGAGTTATTCTATCAATTTTGGACGGCGAAAGAAGCCTTTTTAAAAGCTACAGGGGAGGGATTATCAGGGGGATTAAATACTATGGAATTAGGCTATGACTTACGGCGGAGGGCGCCTGTCATTCTTAGCAATAATATTAGGCAAACTTGGCATTTAGAAACCTTAAATATTAATGCTAATTATTGTTGTAATTTAGTAATAGCAAAATAATCACTCTTTTTGTATAGTTTTAGTTATTAAATAAGCAAAAAAGAAACTAATCATGGTTGTCAATGTAAGTAACCAAAAATTGGGTAACGCATTGGATGAAGCGCGCCCTTCCAGCGCCCCTAACACTATAATAATCATAAAAATTGAGAGGTAATAACGATTGATTTTCATAAATAAATTTATAAACAAAAGCAAACATCGCCCGAAAGAGTCAACAAACACAATAAATAACTTGTATTCGCAAACCTTCTCAGGCGATGATTATAGTTTATTTCAACCTTGAACTAACAAGGATTGTGAGGAAAAGTTAAATTAGCTTCACTAACAGCTGATATAAATAACTTAGAAACTAGCTAAGAGCATTGATAGCATAGTCAAGGTAAGAATTAGCTTCAACAGCAGGATCGCCACTTAAACCATGGTTAGCTTTGATATATTTTAAAGCCTCGATGTACCAGCTAGGAGATAAATCAAAACTACGGTTGATTTCATCGATACCAGCGATTAAGTATTCATCCATAGGACCAGTACCACCAGCTACTAAACAGTAGGTAACCATACGGAGGTAGTAACCGATGTCACGAGAACATTTTGCTTTACCTTCAGAGGTAGAAGCATAGTTAGCACCGGGGGTGGTTGTGGTGTAAGGGAATTTGCTGTAAACAGCGTTAGCTGCACCGTCAGTTAAACGTTGAGCATTTTCAGTCAAAGATTTAGCAGCGGTTAAACTAGCATTAGCTTGACGGAAACGACCGAAAGCGGTTTGAATTTCGGTGCTGCTGAGGAAACGACCTTGAGAATCGGCTGCAGATACTGCTTCAGTTAAAGGGGTTTTCATTGTCTAATATTCTCCTAAAATTATGTTGTTGTTAACGTAAACTATTTTTGACTTATGGGGTAGCTTTGAGACTAAGCTACTGCAGCAGCAGCACGATCGAAGTAGGTAGCAACTTCAGCCATTAAAGCACTACAATCACCAAGGGTAATATTGTTGGTGTCGTTAGCGATTGCTAAAGCAGCATCTTTCATTTTTTGTACGCCAACAGCAACGGAAGAACCGGGAGTACCTAAAGCTAAGTAGGTTTCACGAAGTCCGTTTAAGCAACGATCTTCTAATACGGAAGCATCACCGGAGAAAATAGCGTAGGTAACATAACGTAAGATGATTTCCATGTCACGAAGACAAGCAGCCATACGACGGCTGGTGTAAGCGTTGCCACCGGGAGCGATTAATTGAGGCTGTTCAGCAAATAAAGAACGAGCAGCGTTGGTTACGATAGCGGAAGCGTTGCTGGTGATACGGTTAACAGTATCCATACGTTTGTTGCTTTCTGCTACCATTTGGCTTAAAGCATCGATTTGAGAGGTGGATAAGAATTCTCCACGAGCGTCAGCCTGAGAAACAACCCTTGTGAATGCGTCGTACATTTTAAGTTAATCTCCTAAATTGAGTTAATTTTTTTGTTTTTATTAAATTTGATTCAACTTTTTTTTCGTTAAATCTTGGGGTTATTAACCCTCGCTAATTAGTTTCCTATATTATGAGCTTAGTGCCAAGTTTTTGTTAAGCATTTGTAAAAAAACTTAATTTTTCGCTAATCTCCTTTCAGAATTGCTAGGTTTTTTACTTCCCGAATATAGTTATACACTGTTTAATCTGATACGTTTATGCAGAATAAAACGGCATATACCGTAATAAACTGCAATAGCATTTGAGTAAAATACTCAAAAGGAGGTATCCCTCAAAGCCTTAAAAAATATTTTTAAGACACTTATGTTATCTGATTTAACAGACTGCTTCACCCACGGAAGCGTTAATAGTATTACTATCCTATTTTTGTAAGGTACTTCCCCAAAAGGGGCAACCAAAATCTCCCTTTATCGTACATCAAATATTACTTTTCTGAAACCGAAATCGAATACTTTCACAAACTTTTTATTTATTTGTCCTTTTATGTCATTTTAGATCCGTTTATATAGAAAATCTAAGATTTAGTAAATCTCTTTTTTGCGTTACATCATGTTAATTTTTCAGGGCTACTTCTTTACATTTCTTTACACGATTGATATTTTAGATTTGCTGAAAAAGTTTTTTGATGGGGATAGGTGACAGGTATCAGGTTGCAGGTTTCAGGTGTAATTTTCCGACAATGATATAACTTCGATCACAAATCACCAAACCCTAATTATTCATTATCAATTATCCATTGTCCTAATAATTACTTGAAAATAGTTATTGACTGCAATTTCAGTCGTAAAGTGGTTGAGGAAATAGTCTCGACTAGCTTTGCCCATTTTTGCTGACAAATCAGGGTTTTGATAAAGTTGCCAGAAGAAATTGGCTAACCCTTTACTATCTCCATTAACGAAACTTTGACCACACCCTGCATCTTCGATTAAGTGATTCAGAAATGAACCTTTGGGACACACTACCCCCACGGCATTACCAGCGGCTAAAGTGGAATATAATTTACTAGGTGCGACGACTCCTGCCATACCTTCTGCCATGGAAATAAGAGAAATATCACAAGCAGTGAGAGAATAAGGAAGATGCTCTTTTTTTTGGTAGGGTAAAAAAGAAAAATTATCCAAACTAAGTTTTTTTGCTTCTTCGGCAATTTTTTCTTGTTGTGCTCCGCTACCAATAAATACAAATTGAAATTTATCTTGATGGTCTTGTAAATGATAGGCGGCATCAATAATGGTTTTCATATCATGACAGCGCCCCATGTTGCCGGAGTAAAGGATGGTAAATTTATCAACCAAGCCATTCTCTTTTGCAAACCAGTTATCTTGTTTTACTCTCGGTACAATTACTCTACCATCTGCCCAATTATGAATAACGGTAATTTTTTCTTTAACTTCAGGGCAAACCTCTACGATACGCTCTTTCATGGAGCTTGATAAAACAATGATAGCATTGGCATTTAACCAAGTTTTACGATTTAACCAGTGCCACATTCTGACGATGATGTGATTTTCTGGTAATACTCCTAATACGGTAATAACGTTGGGATATAAGTCATAGATTAGGCAAATATATTTTAAGCGAAAAAATAGGTAAGAAAAATAACCGACCCAAGGCAGGAAGGAGGGCGCTGTAGTTAATAGGATTAAATCTTGTTGGCGATGATGACGAAAGAGATGAAGCATTACTCGCACACAAAATAAAAGCCCATTAATGGCTTTACCCTTAACCATTTGAGACGCTCTAGTTCTTTGGACATATAAATCACCAACTTTTTCATCCCTTGGGGCATCTTTTGTGTCAAAAGCATAGCCGGGTTGCCCACTAAAAACTTTAACAAATAAATTTTTATCGCTTAGTTTTAGAGCTAAATCTTCGATTAACTGTCCTGTAGCTGCAAAATCAGGAGGGAAAAACTGATTAACGATTAATAGTCGCTTTTGTTTTTCAGAATAGCTATTATTTATCTTAGACACCGGATATTTTAATATAAAATTGCTAAAGAGATGATAACAATAAAATCTTAAACTTTTTTCGTCATTTTGGGCTAATTACTTGATATTTTTTTAATGGACTGAATTCATTTATTTTTTAACTAAAATTACAGTTTTATCATTCTGTTATTCTAACTCACAATTATGATTAAGTCAGTCTGGTGGGGCAATTCACAAGCAAAATCATTAATCAATCACTGCTAAAGCTAATTTATCTGGAAGTCATTATGGGTCATAAAAATAAATCCGTTAGTAATTTGTATAAATGGGTATCCCCCGGTATATTCGTTAAACGTTGGCTAATTACTAGCCTGTTGGGGGTATTGCTAACGGTTTTAGGTTTTGCTATCTGGGTTAAATTAACCCCCATTAATCGTTTAATTGAGTTGGTGATTGATTTTTTAAATAAATTTACTTCTACTGTGCCTAATTACGTTACTGGTCCGGTGGCAATTACGTTGGGTTTATTTTTGTTATATTGGGGGCAACATCGTACCTTTAGCTCTATTCAAGACGCTTTTCAGTTGGATAGCCAACAACAGTTAGTGGATGTATTATGGGATCATCATCGTCTTAATCGGGGCATTAAAATTGTTGCTCTTGGGGGTGGTACAGGTTTATCTACTATGTTACGAGGCTTAAAGGAATATAGTTCTAACATTACTGCTGTGGTGACAGTGGCTGATGATGGTGGCTCTTCGGGGGTATTACGGCGAGAGTTAGGCGCCCTCCCCCCCGGCGATATTCGTAACTGTATTGCAGCCTTGGCTAATGAGGAAAAATTATTAACAGAGTTGTTCCAATATCGTTTTAATTCTGGGGAAGGGTTGAAAGGTCATAGTTTTGGTAATTTATTTTTAACTGCCATGAGTGATATTACCAAAGACCCAGAAACGGGAATCCATGCTAGTTCTCAGGTTTTAGCTATTAAGGGGCGAGTTTTACCTGCAACCCTTGATAATGTTACTTTGTGGGCAAAATTTGCAGATGGAGTATTAGTGGAGGGGGAATCAAGTATTGCGGAAAGAGGCGGAAAAATCATTGAGTTTGGTTGTAAGCCTTCCTCTCCTCAAGCGTTGCCTTCGGTGTTGGAGGCGATTCGTCAGGCAGAATTTATTGTCATGGGTCCGGGTAGTCTCTATACCAGTGTTATTCCTAATCTGTTGGTGCCGGAAATTCGTCAAGCTATCTTGAGCAGTAAAGCTCCGAAAATTTATGTTTGTAATATTATGACTCAACCGGGGGAAACTGATAATTATACGGTGGCGGATCATATTCGTGCCATTGATGAGGTGTGTGGTGCTAAATTATTTGATGGGGTGTTGGTGCAAGGGCGCCCTCCTTCTCCCCTAGCATTGCGGAAGTATGCTGATGAATATTCCCACCCTGTGTTTTTGGATCGGCAGGAAGTCATTAATCTGGGGCGCCGTATTGTGATCAGTAATGTGATGAGTGAAGACCTTGATACTCATATTATTCGTCATAATCCCCGTTTACTGGCGCGGGCGCTGATGCGTTGGGTTAAGCGCAAATAACTTGACTTTTTTTTTCTTTTTCGTTATATTAGTTTTCAGATTAATTTTAGTAAAAACCAAACTTACTTGTTAAGTCTTTTCAGAGTTAAAACTTCAATAGTTTTTTCCATATCTATACAAAATCAGAATAAATATCTATCCGATAAGGATAGTTATGTCAAAAAATAATAATCTCTAAGGATTATTGTGTTCATTCTGATTAAAAGGAGAAAACTATGTTTGTATTAAGAGTTAAGTTTAAAGCTACTGCTCACCGTTTAGGTGTTCTTGATTTGAGCAGTAAAGAGTTCACACCGCAACGGTTACGGGCGCTAGTATCAGAGTATTTGCCGAAAAAGTTAGATTGGGCCATGTCTCAACGTCAGGATTTGGATGATTTGGCTACTCTGTGGGAGATTCTCGGTATTGATGCGGTAATTCGTTTAGAGAATGAAGCCGGAGAAAATATCCGAGTGGGCGTTTCTTTATTAGATAACGAAAATAAAGCTCAAAATCTCATTTATGACTTAAAGGGACAAGTTCGCACTTCCCTGCGTCATGAGTTGGGCATTGAGCAATATTGGGTATTTGTGCTTAGAGCGAAAAATTATCCTAGTGATGAGGATTGGATTGATATTCTTTATGGAGAAATCGATCAACCTCCTACCGCTTCTGGTTGTCGTTTAATTGTCCTATAAATTGTTTGTAAGGCAAGGGGTTTAAACCCCTTGTTATATCAAGGCTGTTTCAAAATGGTTTGCCCTCACCCCCCCTAGCTCCAGAGTTTTTTCATTCTCAAAATTGTTAATTTCTCAAACTATCTAATAGTCTGAAATTCAGAGGTTTTTAACTACTAATTAATCAAATAATAGTTAAAAACTTGATTTTTTAGAAAAATTTAACTCACTTTAGTAGAGTTGAGCTGTTAGCAGAAATTTATTTCATTGTGGGATAAAGGTTTTGACCAATGAATGATCTGCCTTGCAATAAATTGACAAGGCTCATAGCAACAGTCTGCTAAAGCGACTAAAAAAAATGCAATTTTACCCTGACTTTGAAAACGCCCTGCTTAGGAAGAGGAAGGGGGGGAGGTTCATGTCTATTAGTGGTATGATACAATCGTTAATGTAAAAAAATCGTCATAGTTTCCATAAAACCTTTTATGAGTTTAACCGTTTTAGGAACAACTATCACTATCCCTTCTCGCTCAAGTGAGACTGTACGCAAATCTTACCCTAATTTTAAGGTCATTGTTTTAGATGATGATTTTAATACTTTTCAGCACGTTGCTAACTGTTTATTAACCTACATTCCTAATATGACGGAAACTCTTGCTTGGGAATTGACTAATCAGGTACATTTTGAGGGGAGGGCGCTGGTGTGGGCTGGTCCTTTGGAACAGGCTGAGTTATATCATCAACAGTTAAGAAGGGAAGGTTTAACTATGGCGCCCTTGGAGGCATCATGAGTCAAACCCCTTCTGGTCGAATCGTCTGGAATCATTCTACCCATTTGGATGGTTTGATTGCTATTTTAGAAAAATTGGTGGTTTATGAGGGCATCCGTACCATTACCCCGGCGGTTTTAAGTCGCTCTCGTAGTCATATTCCCAAAATGAAATTAAAGGTATCTGTGCCGATTAGGGGGGGGTTTAAGTTGATTGCCCGTCAGGGTAAAAGTGTGCAGGAAGTTTTTATTATTACTGATTTAACTCAGATTGAGTTAGAGGATATTATTAGCAAAATTATTTAAACATGATGAATAATGAGCAGTTTCTAAGTCGAGATGAATCTATGGCGGTGGAGGGCGCCCTCCTCACTAGCCAAGAAAAGTTTTTAACTCGTTTAACTATTTCTTCTTTACGTTTACTATCGTTAATTGCTGAAGATTTACAAGTGGAGGTAAGTAGTTTAAGTGGTGAGCAAATTATCGCTTGGATGGAAGCCGATAGTAAGATTCGCCGTGAAGAGGGGAAAGATCGCGCTAAATTAAAATGGGATTAGGTTTTGTAACTTTTCTACAGTGACGAATTGAGCCTCAATTTTCAATTGATGAATAAGTAATTTACCCACCGTATAATGAATTACATCAAGTTCGGATAATTAGTTACAAATAGATTATATCTTCGCACTTTACCCACCGTGTAATGAATTACACGGAACCAACAGTATTCCGTTCAATAAATTGAACTAAGATTATTTTTAATTAATTTATAAGTGATCAATTATGCTC
The DNA here is from genome assembly GCA_015272165.1 of Cyanobacterium sp. T60_A2020_053. Lineage (NCBI taxonomy): Bacteria > Bacillati > Cyanobacteriota > Cyanophyceae > Chroococcales > Geminocystaceae > Cyanobacterium > Cyanobacterium sp. T60_A2020_053. The sequence continues at coordinate 78,556 of JACYMF010000086.1, read as the reverse complement.
ACGAAAATTTAAAGGGTCTTGATCTCGTCTATGATTAAACGGAATGGGTTTTCCTTGCCCAGCGCCCACCAAACTAGCTGTATCTTCTAAAGCAGTACGCAGATATTTACTAGCGTGAATGGACATATCACGGGGTACGTTAATTCGATCTCTCAGGTATCTCAGAGCCTCATCAGCGCCCTCCATCGGTTGATACATCTCCCCAGTCATCATATAAGTTAAAGCGCTACGCAGGGCTAAATCCATCACTTGAGGATTAGCTGGATTAACTTTGATGATATTATCTTTATGTTTGATGACTCGATACAGAGCTTCTTGACGGGCGTTGTCGGGCGCTGGATAGTAAACGTCTGGTATGTCAAACCATGAACCTTGATCCACTTGTTGCTGATTTTTCTTAGCTTGAGCAGTGCCATTTTCCCAACATCCGCCCATTTGAGGGGGTAAGTCGTGGGCATGGGTGTGAAAATCGCTTTGAGTGCCTCGATAGGTAGCGCGCGTTTCCAGCGCCCGAAACCATTGCTCAATCTTGGGGTGTTCTGCGGTGAGGGAATAACCTTTATAGTAGTATAAACTAGCGTTCATTCTTTCCACATAGGGAATAAAAACTAGGTCAGCCGTACTAAATTCGGACAGAAAATAAGGGGAAGGAGAGGAGTCTAAGGCAGATTCTACCATTAAGGCAACTTCTCGGAATTGCTCTTGATGATTTTTTTCTTGGAAGGGGATGCGCGCTTGACGACATAACCAATTACACCACGCTCGAAATAATAAACGTTCTAAACGTCTTAGGGGTATAACTTCTGGGTCTAACATTCCTCGATATAATACCCCAAATTCTTGCTCAAGAGCGATAATAATATCATCACTTTCGGTGATTAATTTACCTTTTAATTCCACTGCTGGTAACATCCCCGAAGGCACTTTTCGTTTATACCAATCTTCTTTTTGACCATAACAAAACATGGTCACTTTTTCGATACGGTAAGGGATTCTCTTTTCTTCTAACCATAACCAAATTTTTTGACAATAGGGACACCAAGCATGATTATCTCTATATAAGATTACTTGTATTTCATGTTCTTGATGTCCGAATAGTCTGAGGTGCGCCTGAGAGTTGGTATCACCGTTAACTAAATCGGGGTTAAAATCGGGGTGAAGGGCGCTTAATTCTTGCCAAGTTAAAGGTTTTTGCATTGTTATGGTGATAAATCTTTGTGGGAGTTACATATAGATAAGGGGTTTTAACCCCTTGTTAGAAGTAGATAATGAAATTTTTAAGTGTTGATAAATATGCTACAAATGATCTATGTCTTATCTCGTCCTATTTTATGTTGAAAAAAGTCATTATTTCGTTTATTTTAGCAATTTTAATGATCATTGCCACTGCCACCCCTGCTATGGCTCAAACTCCTGTTAATATAACCTATGGGGAGTTGGATGGTCAGGATTTTTCCGATCGTGATTTAGTAGGCTCAGTTTTTGCTGCTTCTAGCATGAGGGATGTTTCTTTTCGTCATTCTGATTTAACTAATGCCATTATGACGGAGGGGGTTTTATTTCATGCAGATTTACATGGGGTTAATTTGACGGGCGCTTTAATTGATCGAGTGACTTTTGATTTTTCTGATCTCACTGATGCTATTTTTGTAGATGCTATTGCTATTCGTTCCCGTTTTTATGATACTGATATTACCGGGGCTGATTTTACGGGCGCTGTAATTGATCGTTATCAGGTGGCTTTGATGTGCGAAAGGGCATCTGGTATCAATACGGTGACGGGCGCTGATACTAGGGATAGTTTAGGATGTGATTAGACAATGGATAATTGATAATGAAAGACTATTAATTAGGTGGTGCTGAAAAAGTGGAGTCGTGAGGGGAGGTATTAGGCTTCAGGTGTCAGGTTTCAGGTGAAATACTTATAAATTAAAGACTTTAGCCAAATATTTATTTTTTAGAAATTACTCATTTGTATCAATAATTTTTGATTGGGATGGAAAAAATAGAGTATTTTTAGAGAAAAAAGTCAATTTATGACACTTTTTGTTATGTAGAATAGACTTTAAACCTTTATTTGACAAGAGTTTTGATTTATTCAGCAGACTCTAATTATCTCATCTGCTTCCTCTTCTTCCTTTGCTTCCCCTTCGCATATCGAGGCGAGACACTTTCAGCAAAGCCTAATTAAACCAGCGCCCACCGCCTTTCTTGTTGTTGTAGGTGAAGATAACTACCCACAGGAATCGTAAATTTTTGAGGAGTAGGTAATAAAGCGTTAGCTATTCCTGCCACTGTGTGACTATGGGCAACTAATAATAAATTAGTCTCATACCGTTGGGTGAGAAATAGGGCGAGGTGCGCTAGGCGTGTGTGGAGGGCGCTTTCATTTTCGGGATATTGTGGCACAATTTGGCTAGCGTAACCCCAATCGATGAGGGGATATTTTTTTTCTAACTCCTCTCGGCTATGAATTTCTGGGGCTTCAGTCATCCAATCCGGGTTATGCCATTCCCCTAAACCAGCTTCTAGTTTTATTTTGAGGTGTAACTTGTCAGCGATGGGGTGCGCCGTTTGAATGGTGCGCAAAAAGGGCGAAGCAAAAATATGTTTAATATCGGCGTTTTGCCACTTATTAGCAAGGCTTTGCACCTGTATCATACCATCCTCAGACAAGGGTGGATCGTAACGTTTAGGGGCGCTTTTAAACCACTCTGGGTGAACAAAATCATGGCGATTACCATGTCTTAATAGCCAAATATTTTGAGTCATATTTAAGGGTTGCATTAATTATATTAAGTCCGTTTGATCAGCCGAAGGCTGCCGCTGCGCGATCACTTATAAATCAATTCAACATAATCTTAGTTCAATTTATTGAACGGGATACTATTGGTTCCGTGTAATTCATTACACGGTGGGGAAATTGCGAAGATACCATCTATTTATAACGGATTATCCGAACTTGATATTACAAGGGTTTTGATTTATTCACCAGATTTTATTTAATCACTTAACTGTGTTTCAAAGCCCAAAAAATTGATAAATTGATTCACTAAATCAGGATTACGCCATCCTTTTCTTACTTCGTCTAACAAAATATCCAGCGCCCTCCCCGCAGAATAAGCAGGTTTGTAGGATTTTGGAGTAATTAAAGCATAATAAATATCGACAATTTGGAAAACTTGCGTTAAAAAAGGAATAGTATCACCTCGCAAATGATCAGGATAACCACTACCATCCCACTTTTCATGATGATGGCGAATAATTTGCATGATGGAAGGGCGCTGATATAACGGCTGACAAATTTTCTCGCCGATTAAAACGTGTTGATTTATTAACTCCTTTTCTCCAGCAGTCAAAGGCTCACTTTTTAACAAAATATGATCAGGAATCTGCACCATACCAATATCATGGAGATAACTAGCAAAAATCAAATCTTCAATTTGACAACTGCCTAATTGTAAAAATTGCGCAAAGTTAGTCATTATTTCGGTTAAACTAACCTTCTTCTCTTCCTCTTGCTGATTACGTTTATCCACCGCTTGGGCAACATTAAATAACATTCTCTGAGTTTGCCAGAGACGCTCATTTAACCTTTTTTGTTGAGTTAGCGCCAGTAACCGATTCCCTAAAACACTTTCATCTAAAGGCTTCAACAGAATATCCACTACTCCGGCGGAGTGCGCCTTTCGCCACAGCATCGGTTCTTCCGTTACTGTCATCAATATAATGGGAATATTATTAACATGACTATCTTTTTTGATCTCCTGCACTAACGTTAAACCATCTCTTTCCGGCATAAATATATCCATCAAAATCACATCTGGATCATGTTCTAACGCTAAACTTAATACATTTAAACTATTATCACATTCTACCACTTCACAACCCTGATAGATTAATAAATCCACAGCGTGTAACAGGCTATAGGGTTGATCATCAACTACCATCACTTTAGGAGGAATACTATCCCCCCATTGAAACATGGCATTTTTAACCAAATCTCCCATATTCTGATCATACATAGTCATTATGTTTACCTAATATTTTTACGGATACAATTAGCAACAACTAAAAAATTTTAAGAAAATATTATCCTTAATAATCAAAAATTACTACTGAATAAGAATTACTGAAAAATTAGTAAAAGTAGGCAAAAGGTTTCAGACTTGAACTATCGATAATAGTTCATTATTCATTTATACCTACTAACTATCATTATCCAAAATATGGGGATCATTGCCATCCGTTAGACTACGGAAAAACCTTAACTTTCAGAAATTTCTACCTGCGTATCTAAAAAAGTATTATTTTCTTGAGATAAACGGTCTAAAGATTGACTATAATTCTCAGTAGAAAACTGTGGTAAAATTTCCTTAATGAAAGCCTCTGCGGCCTTCGAGCGATAACGGTTAGAATTGACAATAACCGATAGAGTGCGCCTGATTTCTACACCATCAATGGTGGCACGATGCAAAACTCCCATTTTTAACTCTTTTTCAATGGCAGTCACCGAGACGAAAGAAGCCCCTAAACCAGATAAAACAGCATTTTTGATGGCTTCAATGGAATTTAATTCCATTTCTACTTTTAAATCATTCGTTCTAATATTACCCCTCGTTAACACTTGATCGATCACCTTACGGATGGTAGATTGAGAGTCAAGGGTAATATAATTCAAGTGGTACAAATCTTCCTTAGCAATGGTTTCCTGTTGTGCCAAAGGATGATTGGGGGGAATAATTAATGCCAATTCATCCTCAGCATAAGGAATTATCTCCAAAACTTCTTTTAACTCAGATGGCACTTCACCGCCAATAATTGCCAAGTCAACTTGTCCATTGGCTACTGCCCAAGATGTCCTTCTGGTAGAATGTACTTGTAATTGTACCGATACATAGGGATATTTTTGGTGAAATAAACCAATCATTCTGGGTAGTAAATATGTTCCCGTAGTTTGAGATGCGCCGACAATAAGAGTCCCACCCTGAAGGTTTTGCAAGTCTTCAATAGCCCGACAGGTTTCTTGACAGAGGGTAATAATTTTTTCACCATAGGCAAGTAAAAGGTTTCCTGCTTCTGTTAGTTGTGCTTTCCTTCCCCCTCGATCAAATAAAGGCACGGTTAATTGTTTTTCAAGGTTTTGAATTTGTAAACTAATGGCAGGTTGAGACACATATAAACTATCGGCGGCACGCTTGAAGCTACCTTCCTCAGCGATTGCTTTTAAAATCCGTAATTGATCGAGGGAAAAAGGAATTTCAGCCATAATTAATTTTGCAATGATTTTGAGTAAAAAGTGTCATGGTTAACCATGAAATCGTTATCTAAACTAGATTTTAAGGGCATTGGGATCAATTTTCAGCCGTTTTATTGATTAAATCTAGGCTAAAAATAAGAATTTATTATCAATGTACCCACTTAGTATAAACTTTCGGTTAACCTTTGCGATGTAAATAATTATTTTTTCTTTATACTTTTAAACGCAAGGGGGAAAGGGAAGCAGAGGAGGCGGAGGAAGCAGAGGAAGCAGAGAAAGCGGGAAATTGTAATTCATAATGCATCAAGGGTTGATTAGGGTCTGCTGAATAAATCAAAACCCTTGTTAAATAAAGGCTTCAAGTCTATTCTACATAACAAAAAGTGTCATAAATTGACTTTTTTCTTTAAAAATACTCTATTTTTTCCATCCGAATCAAAAATTATTGATACAAATGAGTAATTTCTAAAAAATAAATATTTGGCTAAAGTCTTTAATTTATAAGTATTTCACCTGAAACCTGACACCTGAAGCCTAATACCTCCCCTCACCGAAATACTTTTTCAGCGCACTCTAATTAAAGTGCGATAAACGGGTTGATGTTTATTTTCGGTGGCGATTTCTCTCTCGGTTTTAACAGCAAAAGGACTTTGTTTTAACCAAATATCAGGATGTTGGGGAGAAAAGCGAGGATGTGATAAAAAACGTTGTGCCATTTCTTCTGCTACTTCTTTGATGTCTGATTGCAAGAAAATTTGACATTCATTAGGTAAATATTGAGCAAAAATATCGATAATTTCTGGTTGAATTACTCTTCTTTTTTGATGTTTTTTCTTAAACCAAGGATCGGGAAATTGTACCATAATCATTTTTATTTTTTCACAGGGTAATGACTGTAATAAGTCTTTTAAGTCATGGTTAAGATTGGCAAATAAATAATGTAAATTAGTTAAATTATTGTCATCGCGCCATTGATTTGCTTCTGTCACCAGCGCGCGCCGAATTTCAATACCGAGAAAATTTATTTGCGTTTCAATTTGTGCCATTTGAGCAATAAAATGCCCTCTAGCGCAACCAATATCAATATATAAAGGTAAAGATAAATCTTGGTAAATATCTGCCCAATCTGGTAACGGTGAAGGGCGCTGGTATTGAATACTTAATGGGTTAACGTGTTGACGCAGTCTTATTCTAGCCAATGATAATATTCTCCTATTCTTTGATCATATATTATCAATTATTAATTAACCGTGCGCCCTTCGCCACTAAATTTACCGAAAAGATTAGGATAAGGCATTTTGGCTAATCCTCTCAGTAAAGCCATGACAATTTCTATGGCAACACTACTTGCAATAGAATCAAGATTATCTGTTAGAGAATCAATCCACAGATAATTTAGGGGAGTTAGAATATTTGTTGGTACATGGGACTAATTACGTTTTTTCTTAACCAATAGTTAACGGTGAATAATACCAAGCCGAAAATACCAACTACAATTAACATGATCCAAAAAAATGATTGACGGGCGCCCTCAATCACTGTACTAGCTGGAGCTGAGAGTACCTGCGCCCCCACAATTTTGTCTAAATACCAGCCAAATCCTCCCTCTTGTCCATATTTACGGATCATGCTGAGGGGGGCAATACTGGGGTCAGAGTGGCATTCTAAACAACTACTACTATTGACTCTGAGGGGACGGGCGCTGTAGAATACTGTCTCACCGTTTGATGTTTGGCGAAATCCCTGTAAAAATTTTAAGTTATTTGATTGTTTAAACTGTTCAATAATTTGAGTCTCAAAATCATCGGCTTGATCTCTAGGATTAGTTGGATTTAAGGTCGCTTCTTTATAGTAAAATTGTCCAAACTCAGGACTGGCACGAAATTGATTAAAAACTTCCGTGGCAGAATAAGCTGGTACTGTTTGGGGTAAAAAAATTTGATCCAAACGGTCATCTAACTGGGGTTGTATTTGTAAACTGGTATAATTCCTGACTGAGTTCATGGTATTCATCAAGATTTTAGCTTGAAAAGTAATCTCTCTTTGACTGGTATAATTAAGATAGTTCGATAACACCAAGCCACAGAGGATACTTCCCATAACGAAAATAGAAAGCAGAATAAAAGTTAATTTTTGTCCTAGTTTTAAATTTTCGTGATATTTGCTAAAAAGATTTTTTTTTAGTCTCATTAATCTTTGATCAATTTTTACTTAATATCTTTATCTTAGTCAAATTATCTCTTTGCTCTAAAAAAATAAAAAAACAGCGCCCTCCACCGTAGCAAAGGACGCATCAAAGAGATAAAATTAAAAATAATTAACGATCCACAGACCCCATAATGACATCAATACTACCGAGAATTGCCATTACGTCAGCAACTTTAACTCCTTTAAGAAGATGAGGTAGAATCTGTAAATTATTAAAATCAGGGGCGCGGATTTTCCAACGCCAAGGAAAAACATCATCATTACCGACAATAAAAATTCCCAACTCCCCTTTACCGCTTTCGAGACGCACATAATGCTCTCCAGAGGGAATTTTAAAGGTGGGCGCTACTTTTTTAGCGATATATTGATATTGAAAATCATTCCATTCTGATTTTTTACCCTCAGCCATGCGCTTGGCTTCGAGATTTTCGTAAGGTCCACCGGGTAAGCCTTTAAGAGCCTGACGAATAATTTTCACCGACTCACGCATTTCTCTAACCCGAATGACATAACGGGCGAAACAATCTCCAGCGGTTTCCCATTGCACATCCCAATCGAAATCATCATAACATTCATAATGATCCACCTTACGCAAATCCCATTTTACTCCGCAACTGCGCAACATGGGACCGGATAAGCTCCAGTTGATGGCTTGATCTTTGGTGATTGTGCCGACACCTTCCACCCGTTTGCGGAAAATGGGGTTATTGGTGATGAGTTTTTCGTATTCGTCAACTTTGGGTAAAAAATAATCGCAAAAATCTTCGCATTTATCCACCCAACCGTAGGGTAAATCAACGGCAACGCCACCGATGCGAAAATAATTGTTATTAATTAAACGCATTCCAGACGCAGACTCCCATAAATCATAAATCATTTCCCGTTCACGGAAAATATAAAAGAAGGGAGTTTGAGCGCCCACATCCGCCAAAAATGGGCCAAGCCATAGTAAATGATTAGCGATGCGGTTTAACTCCAACATAATCACCCTAATATATTGGGCGCGTTTTGGTACTTCAATATCCGCTAGTTTTTCGGGCGCATTAACGGTAATGGCTTCGTTAAACATCCCGGCGGCGTAATCCCAGCGACTGACGTAAGGCACATACATGACGTTGGTGCGATTTTCGGCAATCTTTTCCATTCCTCGATGTAAGTAACCAATCACGGGCTCGCAATCCACTACGTCTTCACCGTCTAGGGTTAAAATTAACCTTAATACGCCGTGCATGGAGGGATGGTGAGGGCCCATATTGAGAACCATTGGTTCGGTTCTTGTTTCAATTTGTGGCATAGAACTATCTATATTTTTTCTTATATTTTAGCTTTTTTTCTCCCCTTTTATCTCTTTGGCTACGGGGGAGGGCGCTGATTTAATGCTTAATATATCATATATTCCTGATACGTTTATGCAGAATAAAACGGCATATACCGTAATAAACTGCAATAGCATTTGAGTAAAATACTCAAAAGGAGGTATCCCTCAAAGCCTTAAAAAATATTTTTAAGACACTTATGTTATCTGATTTAACAGACTGCTTCACCCACGGAAGCGTTAATAGTATTACTATCCTATTTTTGTAAGGTACTTCCCCAAAAGGGGCAACCAAAATCTCCCTTTATCGTACATCAAATATTACTTTTCTGAAACCGAAATCGAATACTTTCACAAACTTTTTATTTATTTGTCCTTTTATGTCATTTTATATCCGTTTATATAGAAAATCTAAGATTTAGTAAATCTCTTGTCTCATTCTCCAAAAACATCCACCACTCTTAGATAGCAAAACTTTGATTAATACCCACTGTCCATTACCTTTTTTTATTTATGAAGCTCTAAATTACTTTGTTAAAAAGTATAAAGCCTTTGTTAAGAAAGTAGGATTAATAATAAAATCATGAAAGCATAGTCCCCCGACATAGCTAATCGGTTGAGTAGTTTTACCAATAATATAATGATGCTCCAATCCAGCTACTTGACAAAGAGTGAAAAAATATTCCCTGAGATGCCCATTTGACATTAATTCTAATACCTTTGTACCCGGTTGACAAAATACTAAATTACTCAACGCAGCACCATGAGAAGCTACAATAATTGATGCTTCATGAAATACTTGCGGTTGATTAACTTCTTCTTCAGGTTTAAATATTTCAAAGCCATACTCAGTTAAAATGGATAGCAATTCATCTTCATTAGCAACTTTTCGTCTTCCCGTAGGGCGTGGAATATACAAACGCCGTTGAGGTTGGCAAGGCTTTAAATCAATTTTTTTGGTCATAAAATCTACTAACCAACGAGGATGATGTAAATTCAAACTGGGGTGAGTAGTAGCAATTAAAGTATCAGCTTGAAAGGTAGTATTTTTTTTAGCCCATTGACACTTACTCTCATTAATGCCTAGTTGCCTAAAAATAGACCAAGCGTTAGGGGATATGGGTTGATGTAACAAAATATAATCCACATCATCAAGAGTATATCCAGCTTGATAAAAAAGATGTAGCCTTGGTAAAGAATCTAACAAAAAATGACAATAATTACTGGAAGCATTTGTCATTAAAGATAAACAAGTACCCTTAATTTTTTCCGTGGGATATTTTTCCTTGGGCAAATTAGCATAGCCTAATCGATGTCGCCAATAAGAAACATCTACCAAAAACTGGTCATCCTTTGTGAAAGTATAACCTTGTATATCCATCACTTGACCATTAGGAATTATTACAACTCCGGTGGGAGGAATTTCTGGTTTTAAATTTTTGGTGAAATTGTAGGTATAGCGCCCCCAATTCGTGGTTTTTTGCGGATTCCAGTGACACTTAATTGTGGGATAGACTTGTTGCCAAGCCACATCTGATTGACTATACCCATTATAGTCTAGCCAATTTGTTGCCAACCCTGATGGACCATACAGCTTAGACTGAGAAGGTAAATTTAAAAACTTTTTTAAAGAATTAACCCCTTGATTTTTTGCTTTTCTTAATTTAGCTCGAAAATTGTCACTCATCGTCACTCTCTCTGGAAACAGCGCCCTTCACCACACCCCAAAACCTCTTACTTATTAATTTTTGCTTATTACTTAAAAACCAGCGCCCTCAACCATAAACTTATCTTCCCCCGACGGTGATAGAATCAACTTTAATATGAGGTTGCCCCACAGTAACATAAAGACTACCACTAACCGAACCACAAAAACCAGCCGCCAAAGCTAAATCTTGAGACGACATCGAAATTTTTTGCATAATTTCCTTAGCCTCTCCAATCAAAGTAGCGCCCTTCAACGGCTTAGTAATTTTGCCATTTTCAATCAAATACGCCTCATCTACCCCAAAGTTAAACTCTCCCGTGGGGCCCACACTACCGCCACCCATTTTCTTACAATAAATCCCTTTTTCCACAGAATCAAATAATTGCTCTACGGTGTAATTTCCCGGTGCAATATAAGTATTACGCATCCGAGAAGCAGCCGCATAACTATAACCTTGTCTTCTACCACTACCCGTGCGCGGATGCCCCGTACGGATTGAACCAGCGCGATCGGCAATGAAATTTTTTAAAATGCCATTCTCGATGAGTAACGTGCGCTGGGTGGGCATTCCCTCATCATCCATATCAATACTACCAAAGGCTTCTTCTGAAATACCCTCATCCCATGCCGTTAAATTTTCGTGGGCAATCTTTTCGCCCTTTTTATCCATAAAAGGAGTGCTTTTTCTTTCAATTTGAGTAGTTTCCAATAAATGCCCACAGGCTTCGTGGAAAATTACCCCCCCAAACTGATTAGCCATAATAATGGGATATTGCCCCGATTCCACATAGTCAGCATAAAGCATTTTTCCTGCCGACTCCGCAATTTCTTCCGCCACATTTTCATAATCCCATTGACGCAAAAAGTTAGGATTACTGGTGTTACCGTCTCTTTTACCGATAGATGAGCGATTTTGTCCATCAGCGCACAACAAATTATAACCAACGGATTGAGTTAAGCGAATATCTCTGGCAAAAGTGCCATCACTAGAGGCTACCATCACCTCTTGCCAATCCCGAAAATAAACACCTCGGCGAGATTGAATGTGATTAGCTTTTTGAGCGAGGCTATGATTTGCTGAGAGTAAAATTTCTCCCATTTCAGACATATTACTACAGTGTTGCAACCATTGATCTTTATTTTTGATGGTGGCATAATCTCGAAACATCTCTAAATTGATTTCAGGAATATAAGACGAACCTTGAGGGATATTTAAGCCTAAAATAGAAAGGGCTTTTTCTAGCGCTTGTTTCAAACCATTAAAAGTTAAATCATTAGTGCTGACATAGCAGTCTGCTTTACCTCGAAATACCCTTACCCCAGCGCCCGTCGCCAATCGAGGTGTAATACTGGTGATGGTATCATCTTCTGCCAAACAACTGATATAGTTACTTTTTTCAAGAAAAAACTCCACAAAATCAGCGCCCGAAGCCCTACCAATACCGAGTAAAATAGACAAAGGTTTTTGCCAAGATAGATCAAATCTTTCTGGATGTGGTTGATATGATAAATTTGGTATTTTTTCGGAAATTAACAGAGTTGCTGACATAAAACTATTTATTTTGACTGTTTTCTTTATATTATATAACCATCCTCAATTATTCATGGCAACGGAAAATAAACCATTACACAACAAGACAACGCAAAAGGATAACAATGGGGTTAATATCCCTGTGTCAAATTCTTTCACCCATAAAATTAGTGTAATTATTCCTGTATTAAATGAAGAAAAATTTTTATCACAAAATTTAGATAAATTCAGCAAAAAAGACTCTATAGAATATATTTTTGTTGATGGTGGTAGTAGTGATAATACAGTGAATTTAATTCAATCAAAAGCCTTGACAATTTTACAATGTGATGTTAAAAATCGAGCCTTACAAATGAACTTAGGAGCAGAAAAAGCCCAAGGTGATATTTTATTATTTTTGCATGGTGATAGCATTTTACCAACTAATTTTGACCAAGAAATTATCACAACATTAGACACAAATAAAGTAATAGCAGGAGCTTTTAAATTAAATATTAATAATCAAAATAACTTGCTTAAATTTATTTCTTTTTTAGTGCAGATACGTTCTCAATACTTATCTTTACCCTATGGAGATCAAGGCATATTTTTAAAAAAACAAACCTTTCAAGACATAGGAATGTTTAAAAATATGCCCATTATGGAAGACTTTGACCTAGTTAAAAGATTACAGAAAAAAGGTATTATTAAAATGGCGGAGGGCGCTGTGATTACCTCTGACAGGCGCTGGAAAAAACTAGGAATTTTTAAAACTACATTAATTAATCAATTAATGATTTTAGGGTATTACTTGAAAATAGATATTAACCTTTTAGCCAAAATTTATCGAAAAATTTAAACCTCATGTAAAACTATCAAAAAACCTTTGTGCCTTTGCGCCTTTGCGAGACATAAAAAAAATAGTTTATTCCTCACCATCATCAAAACGAATAATATCATCATCACCTAGATATTGACCATTTTGAATTTCAATCATCACCAAAGGAATCACCCCCGGATTTTCCACCCGATGACGAATATTCATCGGCACATAGGTTGACTGCTTCGGCAACAATAATCTTTCCTCTCCATTAAAGATTACTTTTGCAGTACCAGCAACTACAACCCAATGTTCACTACGGTGGTAGTGCATTTGGGTGCTAATGTGATGCCCCGGCTTAACAGTAATACGATTAATACGATAATAGGTACTTTCCTCAAGGAGAGTCACAGTACCCCAAGGAGGAGTTCTAGTGTATTCTGATTGTTGGGCTTGTTGATCTAGTGTATTGGTTTCTTCCATGTTTGTATCTAGTCATAAAACTAACAATTAATTTTGATCATAAACTTGATCCGCGCTAATGACATAAAAATTATTTAACACCCCAACGGTTCTAAATTTATAGAGATAGAGATTAGTATCATAAAGACTAAGAAGAAAATAATTTTTTCTAGTGGTGGTTTCCCTAATTACTCTGGGAATTTGTCCTTTACCCGTTTCTACCATCATATGACAAACTTGGCTTTTGATAGCTTGTTCGAGATTTCCTTCCGTAGCTTGACAAAGATTTTCTTTAGCATAGACGCTTAATTGCTCTGTGGCAAAGGTTTCATATTTTTTATTATTGGGGTTGGTAAAAGCTAAAACTCCCCCCAAAAGTAATACTAAAGAACTACCTATAACGGCAAATAAGGAAAGGGGTAAAGGTTTGGAATGAGAATGGGGATTCATAAAAAAAATTAGGCTTAACCTAGACGATGGGAGTTATTTTATGTTATACTTTTTTAATAGCAAGGCGAGCGTAGCCAAGTGGTTAAGGCAGTGGATTGTGGTTCCGCCATTCGTGGGTTCGAGTCCCATCGTTCGCCCTTTTTTAGGGTATTATAACATTTCCTTTTTGTGGTAGATTGAGTAGGAATTGATCACCTTAATAGACTATGATTGCTATTTATCCGGGTAGCTTTGACCCCATCACTTTTGGACATCTTGATTTGATCCAAAGAGGTAGTATTTTGTTTGAGCGAGTGATTGTGGCAGTTTTAAAAAATCCTAACAAAAAGCCTTTATTTTCCGTAGAAAAGAGGTTAGAACAAATTAAAAGATGTACGGCGGACATTTCCAATGTAGATGTGGACAGTTTTTCTGGCTTAACAGTGGAGTTTGCGAGGTTACGTCAAGGGGGGGTTTTATTGCGCGGTTTGCGAGTGTTATCGGATTTTGAGCAGGAGTTACAGATGGCGCACATCAATAAAACTTTGGGCGCTGAAATTGAGACGGTTTTTTTAGCGACTAATACTGCTCATAGTTTTGTAAGTAGTAGTGTGGTAAAGGAGATTGCTAAATTTGGTGGCAAAATCGATCATTTAGTGCCTGATGTGATTGTAGAAGATTTGAAACAGGCTTTTTTTCATTAATTGAAATATACAATTAATTTTCAGCCGCCAAAAGATTATAACTTCGCACTTTACCCACCGTGTAATGAATTACACGGCTAGTGGTATCTCGTTCAATAAATTGAACTAAGATTTTGATATTACTAATAATGGGTAGGTGAAGAATTAATTATCAATTATTAATTGTCCATTATCCATTGTCCATTATCAATTTGCCCTCACTGTGGTAGTATGAGCTTGGCAAAAAATAATGAAGTTTTTATAGCATATTCGATGACATGGGAAAAATTTGGGAGTTAGATTTTTATTCTCGTCCGATTTTTGATGAAAATAATAAGAAGCGTTGGGAAATTTTAATCTGCGAAAGTCCGACTACTATTGATTCTGACCCTGATTCCCTGTTTCGTTACTATGAATTTTGCTCTAATAGTGAGGTAAATTCCATTACCTTGGGTAGCGCCCTCACCCGCGCGGTAGAAAAAGCTGGGGAAACTCCCAGTAAGATTCGTTTTTTTCGCCGTCAAATGAATAATATGATCATCAAAGCCTGTGATGATGCTAATATTTCGGTGTTTCCTTCTCGTCATACTTATGCGCTTAATGATTGGTTGAGAGAGAGAGAAATCAACTTTTATCCCCAACAGGAAGGTTATCAAGCGCCCTCCACCGTTACTTCTGTGCAGTATCCTCAAGGTAATCCCATCAGTTTACCTGATGCGGTGCGCGGCGATAAATTAGACCGATGGGCGCTGGTAAGTTTGACGGGCGCTGATTTTCAAGATATGCAGCAATGGAATATCGCTTTCGGGGAGGCGTTTCCTCTCAGTTTGGCAGGAGTGAAGAATGATGCAAAAATACCCGGTTTAATTATTTTTTCCCAGCGCGCCTTGCCTTTATCCGCTTGGATGTCAGGATTAGAGTTAGGTTATTTACGTCTTGAGGAAGGGCAATTTCCCCGTATTTGTCTGGAAACTGGTGTTAGTGATAGTTGGATTTTGGCGAATCTTACGGATAAAGCTACTTTAGCCGAAGGTTTAGGTTTTGAAACGGCGAAGAAGGGCGCTGGGGGAGTGCATTTTTTAGCTATTCAATCTTCCCCCGAATCGGAATCTTTTGAAGGTTTTTGGTTACTAAAGCAAGAACTAAATTAACTGATTTTACGCAAAAATAGGGTTAATTGTTGGTTTTAGGTGTCAGGTGTCGGGTGTCGCGGTGTTAGGTTAAAGAATTGACAAGAAACTTATGTTTATTGATCTTTTTCTTTTTCTTGTACAAGAGTCTATTGAGGGAAAGGTTTTAAACCTGAAACCTGCTACCTGAAACCTCCCTTAAAGTTAAACTTTTCTTAACGTTTAAATGAGCTAATGCTGACATAATAAAGTGTGATTGATGTCCAAATAATCAGGAAAAATGATGATGTTAGAAGCCAGTGACGTAATTGATCTATTTTTTAACCATGTGCCAACCCGTGAAGTAGCGCAAGGAGAAGTCATTTTTAAGGAAGGGGAGAAGGGCGCTTCTATGTATGCTCTAATGGATGGAGAAGTGGAACTTCATCGAGATGGTAAAGTGGTAGAAACTATCACTAAACATGATGTTTTTGGGGAAGGGGCGCTGGTACAAATAGACCATCTTCGCTATTCTACGGCGGTGGCAAAAATGCCTTGTCAAATTGCTGAATTGAATAGGGAGAGATTTTTATTTTTAGTTCAAGAAACTCCTCTTTTTGCCCTCGAAATTATTCGTAGTCTTTCCACTCGTTTACGTCTGTTAAAAGCTAATAATTAGGGTTTGCTGAAAAAGTATTTTGGTGAGGGAATGTAGTGGGTAAATTACGAAGATATAATCTATTTGTAACTAATTATCCGAACTTGACATAACAAGAGTTTTGATTTATTCAGCATACCCTCATTAATCTGTTACGCAAGGTATTTTTATCTCATCCTTATCGGTAATAATATAATGTAAGGGTATATCCCACGAATCATGGGGAAGTTCATCCACATAAGCATCATGGAAAATAATGCCCACAGTGGTAATATTTTGCCACTCAGGGGCGCTTAAAAGGCGGTCATAATATCCACCACCATAACCTAAACGATAGCCCCAAGAATCACAAGCCAAGGCTGGAATGAGGATCAAGTCAACTTCCGTAGAGTTAATTTGTGGGGTATCTTGACGAGGCTCTAAAATACCATATTTGCCTTGATGTAACGGTTGCCCCCAATGATGCCAAGTGAGATTTTTTCCTGCACAGCGAGGAATACCCCAATTTGTCTTAATTTCATCATATAGGGGTGATAAATCCGGTTCTTGTTTGAAACTAAGGTACGTTAAGACAGTTTTTGCTTGTTGTAGTAAAGGAAAATTGCGTAAATTATTTCTAATTTGTTGGCTTTTTTTTTGCCATTGTTCAGGGGTGGAGTGCGCCCTCCGCCCCAAAAATTCCTTCCTCAGTTGTTGTTTTAATGTTGTTGACAATGTACTTAAAAAAAGTTAATTTTTTTTCCCTTTATTTGAAAACACCTTTGCTGTCAAACCAAATAAACCAAAAGCAAGAATGGGCAAAGCTGATCTATTTTCAGGAATTTCTTCAGTAGAATTATTTCTGGCAATCCCTGCATTAAGGGCAACTAAATCAATACCACCTTGATTATTTTGTCCACTAGCTTGAGTGCCAGTGGGATAAGCCGTAGCATTCGTCCAATCAGTAACTAGATTTCCACTACCGTCTGCTACCACATCAAAGCCAAACAGAGCATAACCAAAAATTGTGGTATTAAGAGCAACTAACTCATCAAGAGTAATCAACACAGCACCAAAATTTTGATTGTTAGGCGTTGCCGTTCTAGCAAAATTACCGTTGCTATTATTAAGAACGGTGTAAGGATTATTAGCCGCACCGGCAGGAGTTTGAGAGGAATTTCTTAAATTAGTATTACCCCAAGTTGTACCACTTACTACAACTAATTCACCAAATTCCCAAGTTAAGGGATCATTGATACCCGTACCTAAATTGGTAATGGCGGCAATACCAAAACCATCATGAATATTTGGGCTTCCTGCTATCAGCATTATCCGTAAATGGACCTGTGGTGATGGACACAACGTCAAGTCTCGCCGCCAAAGATTGCTGAGTAGGTAAGAGAACCAAACTTGCACCAATCAAAAAACTAAGGGAAGTTATTTTTTTAAAGTTGCTCATTTTTACGGATTTAGATTTATTAAAACACAACCTAAATCTTAGCATTAGTTTATTTATTGAGGGTAAATTTTTTTGAGGAATTAGCTAAAGAAATTTTTAAAGAAAAATAACATTATCACCGTAGGCTTTTTGCAAGTTTTCAGGGGTAATCACTTCAGCGCGCGAACCATTAGCAATTAATCTTTTATTGATCAGTAAAAATCGGTCATATTTTCGGGAAGTTTCTTTTAATTCATGTCCTACCACTAATAAGGTTTTGCCCTGATGTTTTAAATCATCTAAGACATCAAATATCATGGTTTCGGTTTTTTTATCAATTCCAGCAAAAGGTTCATCAAATAAAAATAATTCCGCTTCTTGAGCTAAGGCTTGAGCTAAAAATACTCTCTGTTGTTGCCCTCCCGATAGTTGCCCGATTTGACGATGTCTTAATTCCCACATTCCTACCCTTTCTAGGGCTATTTTTACTATTTCTTTTGATTGCTTTGATAAAGGGTGAAAGAGACGACGGTGACGGATTCTCGCCATCATCACTACCCCTTCAACGGTAATGGGATAATCCCAGTCAATCAGCGCCCGTTGGGGTACATAAGCCACTTGGTGGAGGTTTTTTGATAGTGCTTGGGACTGAAAAGTAATTTTTCCTTGCGCGAGGGGAATTAACCCCAAAATTGACTTAATCAGAGAACTTTTACCAGCACCATTCGGTCCAATAATGCCGACAATTTCCCCCGCCTTGAGAGAAAAACTAATATCCTCCACCGCCACTAAACCACGATAGTTGACAGCGACTTGCTGAACCTCTAACATATAATAAAAATGATAATCATTATCACATAAAAAGCAACAATAATACTATACACTAATGTTTAAGTTTACAGTATCAGGGCGTTTATTTTTTTCTGGGTTAATATCTTTGGGTTTATGGTCTTGTGGTGGTAATGTTACCACGGAAAATCAAGGTAGGGAGGAGGTGGCAGAGCAACAAGAGATGGCATCTTTATCGGTGGTGGTGACAACAGATGTTTTGTGCGATTTGACGAAGCAAATTGCTTTAGATACGGTTAATATTAATTGTTTGGTTGATGCTGGAGTTGATCCTCATGTTTATCAAGTTACTCCTGATGATCGTCGTGCCATACAAGAAGCTGATTTGATTTTATACGGTGGCTATGGTTTTGAGCCTAGTTTGATTCAACTGGTATCCGCTAGGGGGGAGGGCGCTACTGCCGTAGCTGTTTACGAACAAGCGGTGACAACTCCTTTAATGATGAGTGATGATCATGGACATAGCCATGATGACGGGCATAGCCATGATGATGAGCATAGCCATGATGATGAAGAAAAGGGCGAGTTTCCTGATCCTCATGTGTGGCATGATGCGGAAAATGGTATGGAGATGGTGAGGGTAATTAGTGCAGAATTAGCTAAATTACTTCCGGATCAACAACAGTTATATCAAAGTCAACAAGATATGATTATTGCTGAGTTAACGGAGTTGCACCAGTGGATTAAGACAGAAATTGAGAAGATTCCACCAGAAAGAAGAATATTGGTGACTAATCATGATGCTTTGGGTTATTATTTGAATGCCTATAGTCTCAAATCTAATACTGCTTTAGCTGGGGTAAGTACAGAAGAATCTCCTAATTCTCGGCGCGTGGGGGAGTTAGTCAAGGAAATCCAACGTTTAAATATTCCGACTATTTTTGTGGAAAGTAGTGTTAATCCTACTCTCATGGAAACTGTGGCGCGGGAGGCTGGAGTTAAACTCGCTTCTAATCCTTTATATGTGGATGGTTTGGGGGCATCGGCGACGGGCGCTGAAACTTATCAACAAGTGCTGAGAAAAAATACTGAAACTATTGTCAATAATTTAATTGATAATTGACAGTAGGAGGAATGTAGAATGTAACATTCAG
Organism: Cyanobacterium sp. T60_A2020_053; assembly: GCA_015272165.1. NCBI lineage: Bacteria > Bacillati > Cyanobacteriota > Cyanophyceae > Chroococcales > Geminocystaceae > Cyanobacterium > Cyanobacterium sp. T60_A2020_053. Next base: position 59,034 of record JACYMF010000086.1, on the reverse strand, counting down.
AATGTAGGAGTAATATCAGTTTCGCTTAAACATTACTTATTGATTTAAAAAACCCTTCCTCTTGCTAAAAGAAGAAGGGTTATTAGTCGGAGTTGAAGGTTTAATTATACCAGCGCCCCTACTCTTTCCCAGCGCCCCACAGCGTTACCAATAACAGCTAACTCTTTCACCACCGCATCAAAACGATCAGGAGTGAGAGACTGAGGACCATCAGATAAAGCCTTAGCAGGATTAGGGTGAACCTCAATCATTAAAGAATCAGCCCCAGCAGCAATGGCAGCCATAGCCATACTAGGTACATATTCAGATTTACCAGTACCATGACTAGGATCAATCATAATCGGTAAATGAGTTAAACCACGCAATACAGGGATGACAGATAAATCAAGGACATTACGAGCATATTCACGGTCAAAAGTGCGAATGCCACGCTCACAAAGAATCACATTAGGATTACCTGCAGCCAAGATATATTCTGCGGCCATCAACCACTCCTGAATGGTGGCAGACATTCCTCGCTTTAATAAAACTGGTTTAGATTGGGCGCCCACCTTCTTCAATAAAGAGAAATTTTGCATATTCCGAGCGCCCACCTGTACCACATCTGCTACCTCAGAGATTTTGTCTAAGTCAGCAGTATCCATTACTTCAGTGATAATACCTAAACCACTGGCGGAGCGCGCCGCATCTAATAATTCTAAAGCACTCTCACCATGACCTTGAAACGCATAAGGAGAAGTACGAGGCTTATAAGCACCACCCCGCAAAAACTTAGCTCCCGCAGCCTTGACTCTCATCGCCGTTTCCACGATCATCTCTTCATTTTCTACAGAGCAAGGACCTGCCACAATGGCAATAGGATGATCCTTTCCAAGGATAACATCACCATTAGGAGTAGGAATCACCACTTCGCTAGGTTGTCCATGACGATAATCTAAACTAGCACGTTTGAAAGGTTGTTCTACCCTTAATACGCTTTCAATCCAAGGACTGATTTCTTGAATTTGTTCGGGATTAAGGGTAGCCGTTTCCCCCACCAAACCAATTACTACTTTATGCTTACCAACAATTTTTTCAGGTGTTAATCCCCACTCTGTCAACTCATCCCCAATTCTGGAGACTTCAGACTCAGGAGTTCCCAGTTTCATTACAACGATCATAATTTACTTACCTATTTATCTAAAATATCAACGAAACTTATTAAGAATTTATGGCATAATTCAAAATCTTTCTTCAATTAATTTACCTTTGCCCTTTGCCCTCTACCCTTTTGACTCATCGCTTTCTAATGAGTTATCAGCCTTCTTTTTTCTGGCTTCTTGTCGAGCTTGGCGCCATGCTGAGGTCATGCGACCAAAGTTAGTGCTAAATTCTTCAGCGCCCCACCAACTGCCGACTCTACCCTCATCCCATGAGGTGGAAAGAATACCATAACTTAAACCTAACACACCTAACCCAAATAAGCCAAAACTTACTAATAAAACAGCAGTGTTAGGCACTTTAAACCAGTCTTGGGTGACGATTAAGTAAAACACAAAAAAGGAAGAAATCCCTAAACCAGTGGGAATACCACTAAAGATAGCCATTCTTCTGACCATTCTGCGACTGACTTCTTCGGGAATTGAGCGCAAGGAAGCATCTTGCTTACTGGTTTTTTTTGCTTTTGTGGCTACGGGTTCTTTTTTTTGGTCATTTTTGCCGGTAGTGGGAAGCTTTTTGATGACTTTTTCCTTATTTTTTTTTGGTTCAAAAGGTAAAGGCTTTCTTTCTGAAGGAGATGGCATAATTTACTATGGTGTTAGTTTAACCACGAATACCGAGTTTTTGGATTAATTCTTGGTATCCTCTAGGATTTTTTCTTTTGATATATCCTAACAAACGTTTTCTTTGACCGATTAATTTCAACAAGCCACGACGAGAGGAGTGATCTTTTTTGTTAATCTTTAAGTGTTCGGTTAATTGACTGATTCTCGCTGTTAGTAATGCTACTTGTAAGTTGGAAGACCCTGTGTCAGTTTCATGGGCTTGAAATTGACTCATGATTTCTTGTTTTTTCTCTTGGGTTAAACTCATTTTTCCTTTAATTTATCAATACTGCAATCTATGATTATACCATAATTTTTTTTGTGCTTATCAAGATTTTACTAAAAAATTTACCCTCACCCCCAACCCCTCTCCCATAGCAGGGCGTTTTCATTCTCAAAAATGTTAGTTTCTCAAACTAGCCAATAATCTGAAATTCAGAGGTTTTTAACTACTAATAAATCAATTAATAGTAAAAAATCCTCCTGTCTCCCTGAATCTCCCCCCTTTTTAAGGGGGGTTGGGGGGGATCATCCTTATATTGTCTTCTTGTCAAAAACAAATCAATTTTGATCCTGACTTTGAAAACACCCTGCTCCCATAGGAGAGGGGAGTAATATTATTGAAATCGCCCTAGTTTAAAATGGCGGAGATTCGGGGAGAATTTGATCGGCATCTAAGGTAAAATTATTTACCATTAGCTCTTTTTATAAAAATCAATAAGAAAACCATGTATATGACCCCCAAAAGTGGCGTTTTGCTACTATTATCCTGTATCAGTGCCATTGCTTGTGTCGGTTGTGTGTTTGAGTTAAGTTCAGGAAATCCGGAGTTAGGACAAGATTTGACTCGATTTATTTTCGGTTTGAGCATTCCCATTACGGTTTTATCTTTTATTTTTGCAGTGAAAGATGCGCGTGCCAATTCTCAATAATTCTTGACTTCCCTTTTCTGACAAAATAATCAACACAACTTAAATAGGATTGGTAGATATGTATGTAATTGTGGGGGGTGCTGGGATGATGGGAAGGGAATTAGCTCAAGCCTTAGTCAAAATGAATCATACTGTAGCGATGATTGATACCGATATGACGGCGTGTCAATATGTGCGAGAAAAAATCGGGGTGATGGCTTTTGAGGGTAGCGCAGTTAACACTAGCATTTTAATTGAGGCGGGTATTCGTAAGGCTGATAGTATTATCGCTACTCTGCGAGAAGATGCTCTTAATCTTGCCATGGTGACACTTTCTAAACATTATGGGGTTGGGCAGATTGTGGCACGAATGAAAGATAGTGATTTTTATGAGCCTTATCTTTTGGCGGGCGCTACCCATGTAGTTAGTACAAATCAATTAGCGATTAATCGCATTGTCAATGCCATTGAGTATCCCCAAGTTGATGCGATGATGCACTTTGAGCAGGGACAGGTAGAGGTGTTAAAATTATCTATTCCTAATGAATGTTATATTGTGGGTCAAACTTTAGCTCAGTTGGCACAAAACCCCCGTTTTCCTAAAGGCACTTTAATTATTGGTTATCAAGCGCACCCCAACGAGGATTTGATTATACCTAATGGTAAAACTATTTTGGAGCAAGGATCAACTATTTTGGTGGTGACAAAACCTGATTTGGTTAAGGATGTGATTAGTTTTTTGGGTATGTGTCGATAGGGGTTGGTGAAAAAGTATCTTGGCGATGACAAGGGCAGAGGTAAATTTAAATATAGCTTAGACTGCCATTAAATTTACTCACGGTGTTGCCGTAGGTATCAAAAGACTTAAACTACATCTTCCCTTCTGCGAAAAGAAGTTGGTACATCTTTGAATTTTAGATAGTGAATCAGTGATAAAGTATAGTACCTTAGCGTCTCTATTGATTTTGAATAACATAAAGTTTTTCGATATAGCCTAGCAAGATAGTGGCTTAATCTGGCGTTTTCCCCTTGTATTATATCAAGTTCGGATAATCACTTATAAAACAAAGTCTGTCTTTTGAGTTTTCAGCAGATATTTAATTGTAACTGTTTAAGCGAACCTGATATTACTTCTTTTCCTGCACCATACCTTGATTCAGCAACGCTTAAATTCTTATTTAACAGTTGCCATAAGTGACTTAGGATCGTTATGTAGGATATGATGTTAAGTTAAAGAATTATCGATGTGAGTTAGGAAAAAGATGACCACTACAATATCACAACAACAAGATAAAGATGTTATGGATGCTCCTAAAAGAGGATTACCCGTTACCATTATTACAGGTTTTTTAGGCAGTGGCAAAACAACATTACTAAATTATATTTTAAGTAATCAACAAGGTGTTAAAACTGCTGTTTTAGTCAATGAATTTGGAGAAATTGGCATTGATAATGATTTAATTGTTAGTACAGATGAAACCATGATCGAGTTAAGTAATGGTTGTATTTGCTGTAATATTAATAATGATTTAGTTGATGCGGTTTATCAAGTTTTAGAAAAAAGTGATAAAATCGACTACTTAGTTGTAGAAACCACTGGAATAGCTGATCCTTTGCCTGTTGCGTTGACTTTTTTAGGTACAGAATTAAGAGAAATGACAAGGTTGGATTCTATCATTACTTTAGTTGACTGTGCTAATTTTAGCTTAGATTTATTTAACAGCGAGGCGGCTTATAGTCAAATCGCCTATGGGGATATTATTCTTCTTAATAAGACTGATTTAGTTAGTGAAAATGAGGTAAATTCTTTAGAAAATCGCCTCAAAGAAATCAAACCTGATGCTCGGATTATGCGCACTACTAATTCTCAAGCGCCCCTCCCCCTAATTCTCAGTGTGGGGTTATTTGAATCTGACCAATATTATAGTGGACATCATGAACATGAACATCATAACCATGAACATCATAACCATGAACATCATAACCATGATCATTCAGCGCACCTCGAAAATGATGGTTTCACATCGGTTTCTTTTGTGAGTGAGCAACCATTTTATATTCGTAAACTACAAGATTTTCTTGATAATAAATTATCAGCAAATGTCTTTAGGGCGAAGGGAATTTTATGGTTTCATGAAAGTCCAGATCGGCATATTTTTCACTTAAGCGGTAAAAGATTTACCATTGAAGACGACACATGGAAATCAGCACAAAAAAGAGAAAATAAGTTAGTTTTTATTGGTCAAAATATTGATGGAGATTTAATCAAAGAACAACTAGCGGAATGCGTTAAAAATTAGATTTTCAAATAGAGCCAAAGCTGTGACAAGGGGTTTTAACCCCTTGTGAAAATAACCTAATTTACTTTTTCTTAGGATTAATAATTTCCAATTCAGAAAGACGAAAAGTAATTAATTTATCCCAATTTCCACCCTCAAATAAAACGGCGGCTTTTCCATCCGTTACTCTTTGTACTAAACCCTCAAAATTGTAATAAGTGTCTTCACTATTAGTCACTTTGACTGTAGAACCGGGTAAAATAATCATATCATCACCTGTTAAAAATTAATATTAAAATTGTAACAGTGTGAAGGGATATTTTTTAATCTTTACGATTAAGGATCAAAAAAAATGCGGACAGAGAGACTCGAACTCTCACATCAAAGATACTAGAACCTAAATCTAGCGCGTCTACCAATTCCGCCACGTCCGCTTATAAAGCAGATACTATCATAGCACTTCCGAGAAGGTTTTTCAAGTACCCTCTCGATGATATAACATTTTTAGCTTAAACCTAAGCCTTAAAATCCCTCAATGGCGGGATGGAAGAAGAAAGCTAAAGCAATGACGGCATAAGTTGCCAACAATAATGCTCCTTCCAACCAATTAGAGTTACCATCAGAACTGATAGAATTGGCAATTAGCACTGATACAGCTACTGCTACCAGTTCAAAAGGATTAAAATTTAAGTCCATAGGTTGCCCCATAAACCACCCAGCAATGACTAAGATGGGCGCTACAAATAAGGCAATTTGTAAACTTGAGCCTAGGGCTACTGACACGGATAAATCCATTTTATCCTTCATGGCCACGGTGACGGCGGTGGCGTGTTCGGCGGCGTTGCCGATAATCGGTAAGAAAATTACGCCGGTGAAGAGCGCAGGTAAGCCTAACTCAGCCGTGGCAACTTCCAATGATTCTACTAATAATTCTGACTCGATAGCCACCCCAAGGGTAACAACTAACAAGATACCTACCCAAAACCACAAGTTGGGTTGATAGTTTTCCCCCCCTTCTCCTTCGTCTTCATTTTCCGCTACTCCCACATCGTAAAGATAAGCATGGGTTTTCATGGAAAATAGTAGAGTCAATAAATATACTAGAATTAACACTATTGCCACAGCTACGGATAACTGTTGTAAAGTTGCTTCTGGGATACCTGTGGAGGTGTATTCTACCGCAGTGGGCAACAGAATGGCGATTACTGCTAAATTCATTACTGATGCGTTGAGGCGCGCTGTGGTAGGTTGAAAATTTTGCTCTTTATAACGCAATCCTCCTAAAAACATGGCAAAGCCCATTACTAAGAGTAAATTACCGATAATTGAGCCTGTGATAGTTGCTTTTACTACCTGCACAAAACCACTTTTCAGAGCGATAAAAGCTAAGATTAATTCAGTAGCATTTCCGAATGTAGCGTTTAATAGTCCCCCTAAATTAGGTCCTACCACCACAGCAATTTCTTCTGTGGCTTCCCCCATAAAGGCAGCTAAAGGTACAATAGCTAGAGATGCAGTGATAAAAATTACCCCTTCACCCCAATGTAAGAAATGCCCTACCACAGAAATCGGAACAAAGACTAATAAAGCGCCAAATATGATATTTTTTTTCATGGCAAAGTTGATCATTTTTTATTTGATCACATCATAATATCTATTATGGTTTTCTGATAATAATTGATGTTAGGCAAAAATAGAATTAATTGTTGGTTTTAGGTGTCAGGTGTCGGGTGTCAGGTTAAAGAATTGACAAAAAACTTATGTTTATTGATCTTTTTCTTTTTCTTGTACAAGAGTCTATTGAGAGTTTTAAACCTGAAACCTGCTACCTGAAACCTCCCTTAACTTAACATTTGAATCAGTGCGTAACGTCAGATAATAATTTCGGCTCTCTTACTTTGTTTTTTGTTTCTCGCAAAGTTGCAAAGACGCAAAGGGCATTTTTGCAACAAACAAAAGTGTTGTTTAAGAAAATGAAAAACTCCTGTAAATTTATCTTTGCTTTTTGCTCTTTTGACTAATCTGCCACAATTGATTTAGCACTAATCTATAATGTAGCCGTAAGAGTTTTATAAAGATTAGGATGAAACGTCAAATTAAAAAAGGCATAAAGACTACCACAAAACCAATTACTTGGATTTACAATTTTTGGTTTGACAATATTTTCGTAGCCAAAGTAATGGCACTAATTTCAGTGGCTAATTTAGGGGTAGTGGCTTTTGATTTAACTTATATTCCTTTTCGAGATATTTGGTTAAATGGCATAATTACGGTGGGCAGTTTCAAGTTTGGACCTTATGAGTATGAGGGCTATAAATTAACTATAGTGCCTAAAAATGTGCGAGAAAAAGTAATTCAATATGATGCCATAAAAGGTATTGTACCTTATCGAGATACTCAGGAATATTTAGACACTTTTCAAGAATTAGAAAATAATATTAATCGATATGGTTTATCTTCTCCTCAAACAAAAGAAACGTTGGCTATGTTGAGAGAACTTAGCATACAAATGATCGAGCAAAATCCATTTCAATTAGCTAATAAAAGTGGTAATTTAGAAAAGATCAAAAATTTAATGCGTCAGCGCACTTCACCGTATATTAATAATCCTCGTAATTCAGCTAAAGATGCTTTTAATAATTTTTGGACTGTTGATTATTTAGAAGGAAGATTAAATGAAGAATTAGAATTTTTTAATGAAGAGATTGTCCCTTTAGTTAATACTAATTATTTTCGTCCTATCGGTGAAAATGGACAATTTGTTGATTATTTTGGTTTAATTGATTTTCCTTTTATTGTCATTATTTTAACTGATTTTATTTTGCGGTCTTTTGTCATTAGTTTAAGATATAATGGTGTTAAAATTAATGATGCTTTTCTCTGGCGTTGGTATGATTTATTATTCTTTTTACCTATTTTTAGATGGCTAAGAATTATTCCCGTTGCTATTCGTTTAGATCAAAGTAAATTAATTTCTTTAAAATCGATTAAAAAACAAACCAGCCAAGGTTTTGCTGCAACTATTGCTGGAGATATTACAGAGATAATTTTATTAAGAGTTGTTAATCAAGTGGAAAATTTTGTGGAAGATGGCAATATCGAAAAATTACTTTCTCCTGAAAAACAAAGCCGAAGTTATATTGACCTTAATGATACTAATGAAATTAGCGAAATTGTCAGATTAATTATTGATTTAGTTGCCAATCAGGTTTTGCCAGAAATTCGCCAAGAAGTGGAAGATTTATTAAATTATATTATTATTAAAAGCATTTTTGATTCTCCGGCTTATCAAAATATTGCTCATTTACCCGGCTTTAATAATTTTCCCGAAAAGCTCAGTTATCCCATTTCTCATCAACTTTATCAAGTATTATTAGATACTATTCAAAAATTATTACAAAGTGATCCCGTTTTTGATCAATATTTAGAAAAGATTATTAGTAAATCAGGGCAAACTTTGACCTTGTCGGTGGGCGCTAAACATAATTTAGAAGTTTTAGAATCTCTTTTATTAGGCTTTATAGAAGAAGTTAAAGTTAACTATATTCGTAAACTTTCTGATGAGGAAGTAGAAGCCTTATTGGATGAGACACGGGCGCTGAAGCAACAAAATTAATGGTTAAGACAAACTCAATATAGAAAAAATTAGATAAAATAATGATTAGATTACTCTAAATAGTAGTTTTACTTACAAATTTATTTAATCTAACAAATAATAAATAGTAGTAATTTATCAATCAAAAAAAGTAAACCGTATCAAAATGTTTTCTAACTCCAAAGTTAAAATTAATTTTACGGCATGGTTATTTTTATCACCAGCCTTAATTCTTTTAAGTATTTTCCTATTTATCCCGATTTTATACCTAATTTTCTTAAGTTTTACCGATGGTAATTTTATCGATAATCAATGGATAGGATGGAGAAATTATCAAAATATTTTTCAAGATGGGGATTTTTGGCAAATTATCATTAATACAGTTTACTTTTCTATTGCGACAATTATCCCTAGTATTATCATTCCTTTACTATTAGCAATTTTACTAAAAGAGCAAATTATTTTAAAAAGTTTTTTTCGTACCAGCTACTTTCTTCCTTCCATAACATCATTGGTAGCCATGGGGTTAGGTTTTCGTTGGTTATTTCAAAATGAAGGACCTATTAATCAATTTTTATTATCTTTAAATATAACTCCAATTCCTTGGCTAAATAGCACTATTTGGGCGATGCCCGTAGTAATTTTATTCAGTGTTTGGCGACAAATTGGCTTTAATTTAATTTTATTTCTCGCTGGTTTACAGGCTATTCCTCAAAATCGTTATGAAGCGGCGCAGTTGGATGGCGCTAATGTTTGGGCGCAATTCTGGTATATTACTTTACCCGGTTTAAAACCGACCTTAATCTTAACTTCTATTACTACAGCTATTTTTACTTTTCGTTCTTTTGAGCAAATTTATGTTATGACTAATGGGGGTCCTGCTAATAGTACCAATATATTGGCATACTATATCTATCAGGAGGCTTTTCGGCAGTTTAATTTTGGTTATGCCGCCGCTAATACCAGTATCTTATTAGCTATCGCTTTTATTTTAGTCTATGTACAACTATTGATTTGGCGAGAATAAATTATTTTCGTTATCTTTTAGCAAGGTCTTGGGTATATAGTATATTTTTCTTGCATTCTATAATGAAATTATACCAACAAATAAATTTTGACCATGTTGAAAAAAACCTTTGATGTCAATTTATTACAGGATAGGTTTTCGGAGTTATTGTCAGCTATTCAAAATCAGGTAGAAGTTATTTTAACCCGTGATGGTGTGCCCTTAGCGACAGTTTTACCTTTTTCATCCAGTGAGGCAAAGGTGACTACAGATAATAAGCCATTAAAACCTCGCACTGCTGGTGGTTGGAAAGGACAAATTTGGATTGCAGATGATTTTGATGATGAGTCTCCCGAAATTAACGCTATGTTTTACGGAGAAGATGAATGAAGTTTTTATTAGATACTCATATTCTCTTATGGTGGTTAGGAGATGAAGCAAAATTATCTCCCCAAATAAGAGCAGTTATTTGTCACCCTGAAAATATGATTTTTGTTAGTGCGGCGACGGTATGGGAAATGTCTATAAAAAAGTCTTTGGGTAAGTTATTTGTGCCTAATAACTTATTAGAAAAGCTGAAAGATAATTATTTTAGAGTTTTAGATATTACAGCAGAGCATGGATTAAAAGTAACGGATTTACCATTACATCATAAAGATCCTTTTGACAGAATGTTAATTGCTCAAGCGATGATTGAGGACTTAACGATTATCACCCTTGATACTAAGTTTCCTCTCTATGATATAACTTTGCTTATTGACTAATTTTTTAATTTTACCTTATCAAATTAATAAGTAATATCAGGTTCGGGTAATCTTTTATAAAAGATTATATCTTCATAATTTACCCTCCGTGTAATTTGTTGTATGGAACTAATGTTATTTCGTTCAACAAATTGAACTAAGATTATTTTGAAATAATTGTCATAAAAAATATAAATTTATTCTGTATCTTTGGATATTTCACAACTGAGAAGGGATTGCTATATTACTGACCGGGTTTTAAAAAACCAAATAGATTTGATATGATTTGCCTAATTAAGTATTTTTGAAAAAATATGATAGAAATAACCAGAAAAAAGAGTTTATTTGATTCCCCTATAAAAATTATTTACACTATATTGATAGTGTTACTATTTACTTGGTTAATTCTGCTCGGTCTGAGTTATTTTGGAGCAGAGACTTTATGGTTTAAAGAGTTGAATTATTTTGAGGTATTTTTGACAAGATTCAATACTAAAATAATTTTGGGATTAGGTACTTTTTTAAGTTCAATACTGTTTATATTTAGTAATTTAATCTATGCAGAAAAAAGTAAAAACTTACAAAAACTATATTATGAAAACGGCAATAAAAAATATATTCCTCAATCTTCACCTGTTAAGATAAGAGTTTTATTATTTTGTGTTATTCTTTTTAGTTTTTTAATTAGTGTAAGTTTAATTTTTTATACTGAGACTGTTAATGGTGCATGGCAAGTTAGTATTAATCTTCCTAATTTAAGCACTTCGGTAGAATCACCTTTTAAGTTAAATCAATTAGCTTCTTTGGTGGGCAATATTTCGGAGACTACTTGGCAAATATTTCTGGTATTTTTCGTGGCTTTTTTACTAATTCTGAAAACAAGATTTAGTTTATATCTTTTAACAGTTATATTTAGCTTTTCATTTACTTTTATCAGTAGCAGTTATTGGTATAAGTTTTTGTTATTTTTTAACAGTGTTTCTTTTGACAAAAGTGATCCTCTATTAAATATTGATTATAGTTTTTATATTTTTAATTTACCACTTTTACAGTTAATAGATTTTTGGTTACAGGGTTTATTTATTTATAGTATTTTAGGTTGTTTATTAATTTATTTGACAGCTAATAATAGTTTGAGTGAGGGGAAATTTAATGGTTTATGTCGTCAACAATTAAGGCATATTTATTTTTTAGCTAGTGGTATTTTATTTACTTTAGCTGGTGTTCATTGGTTAAATCGTTATGGTTTATTATTATCTAAGCGAGGGGTGGTGACGGGCGCTGGTTATGCAGATGTGAGAATTTCTTTACCTCTTGAAACTATTGCTTCTTATATGGTTATTTTTCTGGCTCTTTGGTTATTTGTGAAAGGGGTGACGGGCGCTGGAAAAAATAACAAAGGTAAAAAAATTTGGTCTTTTTCTGTATTACCTTTTCTTGTTTATTTGGCTTTTTATGGTAGCGGTTTATTGTTGGTGGAGTTAGTACAAAATACCATTGTACAACCTAATGAGTTAAGCCTAGAAGAATCTTATTTAATTAGAAATATTGAGGCAACAAAATCGGCTTTTAATTTGGATCAAATTGAGGTACAAACTTTTAATCCAGAGGGCAATTTAACGGCGGAAGATTTAGAAAAAAATAATTTAACTGTTGATAATATTCGTTTATGGGACACTAAGCCAATTTTACAGGCTAATCGACAGTTACAACAAATTAGACCTTATTATGTTTTTCCTGATGGTGATATTGATCGTTACAATATTTATAATGAAAATGAAGAATTAAGGTATAAACAGGTAATTGTTGCACCAAGAGAATTAGATACTGATTTTATGCCTCTCCCCGCCAAAACTTGGGTTAATGAACATCTAATTTATACTCATGGTTACGGTTTTACCATGTCTCCTGTTAATCGTGTGGTGGAGGGAGGATTACCATTTTATTTTATCAATGATATTGGCTCTGAGCGCGATCCGGGGGAGTTAAATACTTCTTCACCTTTAATTAAAGAAACTATCCCTTTTGTGCGCCCAAGAATTTATTTTGGGGAGTTGACGGATAATTATGTGATGACTAATACGAGGGTGCCAGAGTTTGATTTTCCTAGTGGGGAGGAAAATTTTAATACGGTTCATAAGGGTTTGGGGGGTATTAATATTGGTGATTTTGCTAAAAAGTTGATTTTTTCAGTTTATTTACGAGATTGGCGGATGTTATTGACGGATAATTTTACTGAGGATACTCGTATTTTCTTTCGTCGCAATATAAATGAACGTATTAAAGCCATAGCGCCCTTCCTCCATTATGACCGTGATCCTTATATTGTGGTAGCGGATGGTCGAGAGGGAGATTATAACCATCTATATTGGTTAGTTGATGGTTACACCATTTCTAATTATTATCCCTATTCTGATGGAGGCGAGAATCATTTTAACTACATTCGTAATTCGGTTAAAGTGGTGGTAGATGCTTATAACGGTACGACTAAGTTTTATATTAGTGATGAAAATGATCCGTTAATTCGTGCTTGGGGTGAGATTTTCCCTGATTTATTTTTGCCTTTAGAGGAAATGCCGGTGGATATTCGTCAACATATCCGTTATCCCATTGATTTATTTAATACTCAGTCGGAGAGGCTTTTAACTTATCATGTGGAGAATCCTCAAGTATTTTACAACAGGGAAGATCAATGGCAAGTGCCACAGGAAATCTATGGGGATGAGCCTTTATCTATTGATCCTTATTATTTAATTATGAAGTTACCGACGGAAACTCAAGAGGAGTTTATTTTATTACAGCCTTATACTCCTGTTTCTCGTTCTAATTTGATTGCATGGTTAGCCGCGCGCTGTGATGGGGATAATTATGGTAAGTTGTTGTTGTATCAGTTTCCGAAACAACGGTTAATTTTTGGACCGGATCAGGTGGAAGCGTTGATAAATCAAGACCCGATTATTTCTGAGCAGATTTCTTTATGGAATCGTCAAGGTTCAAAAGCTATACAGGGTAATTTATTGGTAATACCTATCGAACAATCTTTATTGTATGTTGAGCCTGTGTATTTAGAGGCGGATCAAAATAGTATTCCAGCTTTAACTAGGGTAATCGTGGTTTATGAAAATCAAATCGTGATGGCTAATACGTTGCGAGGGGCGCTGGATAGTATTTTTGCACCAGATCAGGTGAATGAACCGACGATTATTCGCCCTTTACAAGAGTTGGGAATCCCTTAAAACGCTTGTATCCATTCTTTGATTTCATAATCTGTCCAAATACCATTTTCCCAATAGGGGTCTGATTCTACCAATTTTTTAACTATTTCTTCATTTTCTGCTTCATAGATGCCAAAGACTTTGCTATTATCTTTGGTAGGTCCGATGGTGATTAATATTCCTTGTTCTTTTTGTTGTTGTAAACCGGTGAGGTGCGCATTGCGGAAGGGCGCCCTCCGCACCAACACATCATCACAATAACTACCAAATAAAAGATACTTTGCCATTGCTTTAATTTTTAACAGAATATATAACTACAAATAGACTGAACAGATCATATCATTGAGTCAGCATTTTCTAAACAGTATTCATAACATATAGCAATTTTCCGACTAATGAGGTGAGCTTAAATCTTGTAATAATGAAGTAGTTTAATTTTACTTTTCTACCTTATAACTATTAAAAACGCTATCTTTGCTATAATTTTGCCTATGGTGAGCAAAAAAATTTAATTATACATACAGATTATTTTAATGGGTGTTAAAAATTTATTTTTACTGATAATACTAGGTTTAATAGCCTTGCTTTTTATACAAAATTTTCAGCAAATATCCATAGTATTTTTTGGCATAAACTTTCTTAATTTACCATTCTCTATTACCTTATTACTCGCTTTTTGTGCAGGGCTGATTTCTAGTGTGATTATTCAGCTAATCATTAAATTATCCATCCCTAAATATCCTCAATTCTACACATCTCCACAACCACCAATCAAGAATAATCCACCTCCCACTAATCCTCAGCCTTCTTATCAGTATAAAGAACCACCTATTTATGAAGATGATATACCCGAATATAACCAAGAAAAAAATCAGTTTTCATATCAAAAAGATAACGATAATTCAATAAATAATAATGATGATGATTTTTATGCAGAAGAAGTTACTCAAAAATCAATCAAAATCAAAGATAATTTGAATATATCATCCCAAGAAAAAGAAGAATATATAGAAGATAAAATAAACCAGCGCCCTTCACCCCAGCCATCATCAGAATACGAAACAGAAAAAAGCCCCTCACCCCAGCCACCATCATCAGAATATGAAACAGAAAAAAGTTCCTCACCCCAGCCACCATCATCAGAATACGAAGCAAAAAATCCTTTACCCATAGATATACCCTCCGAAGAAATATCCACAGAAACTCCTGATAAAAATGATTCATTACCAAAAAACCCATTAAAAGAAGCGCCCTCCCCCGTTAGTGTCAAACCTCGTCAAGCAGCGCCTTACTCCTATCAGCCCAAGGAAAGAACAGAAATTGTCCCCAAAAGCGCTAAAGTAAGAACTAATCAAGCTACCAATAGAAGTCCTGATGATATTTATGACGTTTCCTATCGAGTAATTACCCCTAGCAAAAATTCCCCCAACGATGATTATTATGACGAGGAAGAAGATTGGGATTTTTAGCAAAAAATATTTTGTTCCCTTATTTTGGGCTTCTAGCCAGATTTGGAGATGTGTATTTTGGGATGCTAATGTTAATTGTAGAAGAACTGAAATAATTTTTTATTAAAATTTAACTAGGGTCTGCTGAATAAATCAAAACCCTTGTCAAATAAAGGTTTAAAGTCTATTCTACACAACAAAAAGTGTCATAAATTGATTTTTTCTCTAAAAACACTCTATTTTTTCCATTCCCATCGAAAATTATTGAGACAAATTAGCAATTTATGAAAAATAACTATTTGGCTAAAGTCTTTGATTTATAAGCATTTCACCTGAAACCTGACACCCGAAGCCTGACACCTCCTCTCACCACTCCACTTTTTCAGCAAACCCTAACTATGAAGCAAATTATTAAATATTTAAGTGTAGCTTTAAACGATAAAATTTTTTTAAAATTAATTCATATTACAGAAAATATCGTTTCTAAAATATTATCTATTACTCTTATTGTAGTGATTTTTACCTCATCGATAGACTTGATTATTACATTAGGAAAAGATTTATTATATCAAGGTCAAGTAGGCTTTTTTACCACAACAATTATTGAAATTTTTGGATTATTTTTGAATATTTTAATTGCCTTGGAATTACTAGAAAATATTACTGCCTACCTTCGTAAACATATAGTACGAGTCGAATTAGTCTTGGTAACAGCGTTAATCGCCGTTGCCAGAAAAATAGTTATTTTTGATCCAAAACAATACGAAAAAATGGATTTAATTGCTTTAGGAATTGCCACGCTCTGTTTATCTTTAAGTTATTGGCTAGTGCGCAATTCTCAAATTAAAAATTAACTGGAGTGCGCTGGAAAAAAGGGAAAAGTTAAAAAGGCAAAGGGAAGAAACAATTTAGAATTAAAAAACAATTACAGTCTGCTGAATAAATCAAAACCCTTATTATATCAAATTCGGATAATTAGTTATTAAAAGATTGTATCTTCGCCCTACACCCACCGTGTAATGAATTACACGGAACCAACAGTATCCCGTTCAATAAATTGAACTAAGATTATTTTGAATTGATTTATAAGTGATCGAAAGGACATAACATGAGATGGTAAAGCCTCATCATTGTCAATGATCCATTATCAATTGTCAATTTTTCTCATGCTAACTTTGGGATAATTGTGGTTTACGACTAATTTTACGCCACCAACCTAAAAGGGTACTAGCCACAAAAATACTAGAATAAGCGCCCGCCAAAAAACCAATAATTAAAGCAAGAGCAAAATATTTGAGAGTTTCACCACCAAATAAATAAATAGCTACTAGAGGTAATAAAGTAGTTAAACTGGTATTGATTGAGCGTGTTAAAGTTTGATTAACCGCAATATCCACCGTTTCATTCATGGTGGCATTGTCCATATTTTCATCCTTGCTGATTTCTCGAATGCGATCATAAATTACCACCGTATCGTTAACCGAAAAACCGATAATAGTTAGTAATGCAACTAAAAATAGCGTATCCACTTCCACATTAGCCACTAAACCGAGAATAGCAAAAGCGCCCGTCGCAATTAGCGCATCATGAACCAACGCTACAATAGCAAAAACAGCGTAATCGGTTTTAAAACGAATACTTAGATAGACGATGATACCAAAAAATGACACTAAAAGGGCGAGAATACCAGAAGTAAAGAGTTCTTGACCAATACTAGGACCTACGGTGTCAATTTGCACAGTTTCCGGGTCAAATGTGCCAATTTCCGCAGTTAAGGCTTCCTGTAAAATAGTTCTCGTTTCCACATCGAGGGTTTGAGTGCGAATAGAAATACCCTGTTTTTCCTCGCCAATAATTTGAATACTGCTATTAGCGAGATTTTGTTTTTCTAAAACCACTCTTACATCATTAACCGTGATAGGTTGAGAGCAATTATCAGCAATGCTACAATCTTTTTCTAACTGTAACCTTGTGCCACCCACAAAGTCGATACTGGGGCGCAGAGGGGCGCCGATGACATTGTAAGATATTACCATTGCGATGATACTTATAAGACATAAAACGGCAGAGATAGTCCACCACAGTTTTTCCCACTTAACAACACTAAAATGAATCATAAAAATAATGAATAATGAATAATAATGAATAATTGATAATAGATAATTAATTATTTTTCATTGGCTTGTAGGGGTTGAATATTATTCAACCCCTACAAGATTCTATTTAATAATTAACTGGTAGCTTTACTTTGAACAGGAGTAAGATTAGGACAAAATAACTCAGGTTTTTGTCTTACCTTCGGAAAACCTAAAACCGCAATTAACAACAAAGTGCGAGTGCAAGTTAAAGCCGTAAACATACTCACCGCTACCCCAATAGCAAGAGTTAAAGCAAAACCTTTTACCAAACCCGAACCTAACCAGAATAGCGCCCCACAAGCAATTAAAGTCGTCACATTGCTATCGAGAATACTGGAAAAAGCTCGATGAAAACCTGATTCCACAGCCCGATAAAGAGTTTTACCATCTCGTAACTCCTCCCTCGTGCGCTCAAAAATGAGTACATTAGCATCTACTGCCATGCCGATGCTAAGGATAAAACCAGCAATACCGGGTAAAGTCAAAGTAACTCCAGCTAAGGAAAAACAAGCTAAATTGAGCAAACCATAGATAATTAAAGAAATATCGGCTAAAACACCGGGTAAGCGGTAATAAACGCCCATATAAACTAAAACTAGCACCAAACCAGCTAAACCAGCGATAATACTACGGCGAATGCTATCTTGTCCAAGAGTAGCGCCCACCGTCCTATTTTCCACAATCTCCACCGGCACAGGTAGCGCCCCTCCCTCAAGCTGTAAAGCTAACTCCCTAGCGCCCTCCAACGTAAAATCACCGGAAATACTAGCCCTGCCTCCAGCTATGCCGGTAGAAGCATATTCTGCGCTTACGCCGGGGGCGCTGACTAATTGATCATCGAGGAAAATTCCTAACCTTCTCCCGGTTCCTGCGATACTCTTAGTTAACTCAGCAAATAACCTTCCCCCCTCATTGTTAAACTCCAAAATTACTTCCCAAGTATCCCCCTGCTGACTAGGTTGGTATCCGGCGGAGCTTAATTTTTCACCATTTAACTCACTCTTGACATAAAGATTTTCACTAATTTCAGCAATTTGAGCTTGTTTAGCTTCAATTTGGGCTAAAATCTCCGCATTTTTAGCCTCATCATCTGTAACACCCTGAGCCTCGATTAACAACTCCGTTAATTCCCGTTGTCTCACCTCTAACTGAGCGCGAATTTCAGCATCATTAGTTTCCGTGCGAAAATCTAACTGCGCTGTGCCACCCAATACCCTTTCAGCCTCTTGAGGATCACTTACACCGGGTAATTGTACCAAAATGCGGTCTTCTCCCACACTCTGCACCACCGCTTCCGAAACACCCAAACCGTTAACCCGATTGCTAATAACTTGGCGCACGGCTTCCAAGCGATTTTCGGTAATTTCTGGCACTTCCTCAGTGGTTTTTAACTGAATAGTTAACTGCGAACCACCACGCAAATCTAAACCCAGTTGTAATGGTAAATTAATTAGAGTCACGATGGATATTACCACCAACACAATAATTAAAAGTATAAAAGTTCTTTGTTTTTCCACAATGTAATATAAATATTTTTAATAAATTAAATACACCCCTCTCCTGTGGGAGAGGGGATGGGGGCAAAGCATTTTGTACCTGACTTTGCAACCCCCCTTACGAAGCAGGGATTGGTGGGTTTTCTTCAAAACTAAATTTGATGACTCATAATTTTGCGCACCGCTTCCACAATCTGTTCAGGTTGCACAATGGTTAAACGTTCTAAAGTACCATTGTAAGGGGTAGGAATATCCTGAGACGCTAAACGGACGACGGGCGCATCCAACTCATCAAATAATTGATCATTAATAGAAGCCGTTAACTCAGCGCCGATGCCCCCACTTTTCATACATTCTTCCACAATAATCACTTTGTGAGTTTTACGGATAGATTCGCCAATAGTTTCCATATCCAAAGGCTTGAGGGAGATTAAATCGATAATTTCTGGATCAAAACCTTCTTTTTCCAACTGTTTAAGAGCTTGGGTGCAATGATGTCTCATGCGAGAATAGGTTAAAATCGTCACATCCTTACCCTTGCGTACCATTTCCGCTTTATCTAACGGCAAAGTGTATTCATGCGCCGGCAAATTTTCTTTATGATTGTATAGTAAAACGTGTTCAAAAAATAACACAGGGTTATCATCTCTAATGGCTGATTTTAATAAACCTTTGGCATTGTAAGCAGTAGAACAAGCCACGATTTTAAGCCCCGGCACCGCTTGAAAATAAGCCTCTAACCTTTGGGAATGTTCAGCACCCAACTGTCTGCCAACGCCCCCAGGTCCACGAATTACTATGGGAATTTTAAAATTACCCCCCGATGTGTAACGCATCATACCAGCATTATTGGCAATTTGGTTAAACGCCAGTAATAAAAAGCCCATATTCATACCCTCTATAATAGGGCGTAATCCCGTCATCGCAGCGCCCACCGCCATTCCCGTGAAACTATTTTCGGCGATAGGAGTATCTAAAACCCTAAACTCCCCGTATTTCTCATATAAACCTTTAGTAACTTTGTACGATCCGCCATAAAGTCCTACATCTTCCCCAAGGACAAAAACTTGCTCATTTTGTCCCATTTCTTCGTCAATAGCTTCACGCAAAGCGTTAAACATCAAAGTTTCTGCCATTTATTTTCCTTTATTATTTCTAGCTATAGCAGATTTAATCTTATCATTATTTGCGGTTTAGCAAAAACCGCTTTGTTATAAGAAGACAAGGGATAATAATTCATAATTCATAATTCATAATTCATAATTCATAATTCATAATTCATAATTCATTTGATCTACAAATAGAATACCATTGAGATGATCTATTTCATGTTGCACGATACGCGCGATAAAACCATCATATTCTCGCTGTTGTCGTGCGCCTTGTCGGTCAAAAAATTCTACCTCCAGCGCCCTCCACCGCAACACATTCCCCCTCTGTTGAGGTACACTAAGACAACCCTCCTCACCATCCACAAAATCATCACTATGGTGCAAAATACGAGGATTAATCATGGGTGTAGCTTCCATTTGTGGAGCGTAGGGATAACGAATATTGGGATGAGATGCCACTACTATCACCCGTTGGGAATGATTGATTTGGGGTGCCGCAATGCCCACACCATTAACAGGGATGACGATAGAAAGTAAATCATCGATTAATTTTTGAACTTGGGGATGGGTAATATCATCCACCGCCGTAGCCATTTTTCTTAGTTGAGGATTACCAATTTTTAAAATTTCATTCATAAACAAAGGTTGAGAAAATCCAGAAAACTGCTATATTTATCTTGATGTGCCATTTTATCTATAAGTAAAAAGATGAGCGAAGTTGTTACAGTCTTATTTGATGGAAAAGTATTGCTTCCAGAAAAACCATTGAAACTAATTCCTAATCAAACTTATACAATTACCATTGAATCAGAAAAGAAAATATCTGATGACCAACAGGGTTGGGATTGCATCGAAAAATTAATTGGTAGTGTTGAAGCACCTGAAGATTGGGCATTAGAACACGATTACTATTTATACGGTTCACCAAAACAATTTAATAATCACAATGACAAATGAAAGATTCTTTTTCAATAATAAAAAGTTTATAACCCCATCTTTTAAGACATTAGCAAAAAACTGCTAATTTAAGCTATCTTTCAATTTACCTTTGCCCTTTGCCCTTTGCCCCTTGCCCTTTTTCCTAACACTGTTTTTGATTATTATTAGTGAGTATTTTTCCCATGCAAGTTATCTTTTCCTTTTCCCTTTGGAGTCAGCTAAATCAGCTTAGTTATCAGCAATATAACACCTTAACCTGCGCCCTCCAAACTACCATTAAGGATAACATTACTAACCCTAATATTACTCTACCAAGACAAGGGGTGATTGCTTTTTCTGCTAATGAATTTTACCATCTAATAGCAACTTTTTCCCCCACAGATTCTTTAATTCGTTTAGTTGCTATAGTTAATCAAAATATTACTCAAATCAAAGATAGTCTAACACAATTTACTTTTTATAATTATCAAATTCAAGGATTAGATAATAATTTCATCAATCAATTACCCTCCACAGAAAATTTAATTAATCTAACAGAAAATGATTGGTTAAAAAAAGACGACGATTTTTATAACTTTTCTCTCTCTCAAAGTCAAAATAAACAGTTTCAATTATTAGTATCTTCAGAGCAGTATAAAAATATTAATAACCCTCAATTACCTTTTATTTTATCAGGGGAGAAGGGCGCTGGGAAAACCACCACAGCCGTTTATTCAGCATTAAAACACAGCTACGAAAAAAGAAATATAAGCGACTATAAAATAATTTATATAACGAAAAATCAACACGAAAAGAAACAAGTTAATAACTTAATCAAAGAAACAATCCAGCGCCCTTCACCCAACCTAATTATTGAAGACTACCAAAGTTTTGCCAAAAATTTAGCCATTGCTAATAACTTAATCAGTAGAAACCAATTTTTAGCCCAAAGACAAGTAACTAAGTATAAATTTTTAGAACAATTTTGCCAAGAGAAAAAGATATTAGGCTTAGACTACTCCATTTTATGGCAAGAAATAAAACAGATAATTAAAGGATCAAAAAAAGCCCTAAAAAGTGAAAATAACTTAATTAGCATTGCTGACTATTTAGCCTTGAGAAACCAAAGTTTTTTTCCTCAATCAAGTGACTTTAACAATATTTATGAAATAGCCAATCAATATCAAAACTGGCTAGAAACAAATAACTATTGGGATGAAACAGATTTAGCACAATATCTTCATAAAAACTTATCCCCCGACAATAGCCAAACTTATCATGTTATTTACATCGATGATACTCACCACTTAAATGAAGTACAAATTCAGCTTATTTTTGATGTCTTAAAAATTGGTAATAAAGATAATTACTTACCGCAACTATTCTTCATTGGAGAAGATAACTCCCTAACAAATAACGTTAATTTAGGGTGGGGAAAAGTTAAAAAAATTGCCGTTGAAGAGTATGTAAAATCGCCATTATGGATAAAAATTCGTTCAGCATTTGAACCAAAAGAATTAAGCTACAATTTCCAAAGCGGTGACGCTATCGCTAATTTAAAAGCCTCTTTAGTCAATTTGACTGCGATAAATGCTCAATATGAAGAAAATATTACCCCTCAATCTTCATGGTTAAAAAACTATCCAAAACCATTAATTATTTCTGGTTTAGAAAGTGAAATCTTAGAACAAGGTTTTCGTTTAGGAGCAGGTAATGCTATCGTAGTGATGAACGAAAACGACAAGAAAAAATTAATAAGTTATTTTCCTCAAGACTCAGAAAGAATTGTTTTAATCAATCAACTAGAAGATTTACAATTTAAAGGAGTTTTAGTGTGGAAATTATTTAGTAATTTAGGTCAAAATATTCAATCATCAAATAGCTTATTAGCACAAAAATATCGACTTATTTATAACTCCATTCGTTGCGCTACCGAAAAACTATATTTTTATGATCAAGAAGTTAATGAATTTTGGAATTTAGCAGGGATTAGCGATTTAATCGAATTAGGTTATCCCACAGAATTAGATAATCTATTCGAGGAAAATAACCAAGATATTAATAGTATTACCGAGTTTTATTTTCAGCAAGGTAATGAAAAAGCCTACAAAATTGTTAGTCAACTTTACTTCCAAGCTAATGATATTTTAGGAGCAGCAAAAATTGAAGCACTATTAGAAGAAATTCAGGGAAATTGGGGTAAAGCTGGAGATATTTGGAATAAATTATTTATTTTTGATGAGGCGATTCGTTGTTGGAATGAAGTTGATAAAAAACTATGGGAAGCAAAGTGGGCTAGTTCAAAAAAAGAGGATTGGAGTCATAAAGGGCTTTATTTCGAGGAAAAGCATCTTTTTGATTTAGCTAATTATTGCTATGATAAAGCTGACGATTTTGCTGGAAAATTACGTTGTTTAGAAGCTAATAATCAATGGGAATTAGCAGGGGATAAATGTCGAGGCAAAAGCCAGTTAAAAGAAGCTCAAAAATACTATGAATTAGCAGATCAATATTATCGAGAAATTGGCAACTTCAAAGCATCTATTCAGATGTGGACAAAGCTAGGCAAATTAGAACGAGTCGCCGTAATTTGGGAACATTTACAACAGTGGGAAAAAGCCGGTAATTGTTGGCAAAAAGTAGGAGAAATTGAGAGCGCTGCCGTATGTTGGCAAAAAGCGGAAAAATGGTTAGAAGCGCAAAAATGTTGGTTAGAGTTGGAAAGATGGGAAGATTTAGCACTATCCTATGAGCAACAAAAAAATTGGACGGAAGCAGCACAAACTTGGCTAAAACAAGGTAACACGGAGAAGGGCGCTTTTTGTTATCAATGGGCAAATCAATGGGATTTAGCAGAGAACTTATGGCGTGAATTGGAGTGTTGGGGTTATGTTGCTATCGCACTACAACAGCAACAAAAATGGCAAGAAGCGGCTCAAATGTGGGCAAAAACCAGCGCCCTTGAACTAGAAGCGCTATGCTATCAACAATTAAAAGATTGGCAAAAAGCGGAAGAATCTTGGTTGAAAGCCAATAATTGGCGACAAAGTGTGATGTGCGCTGAAAAACAGGGAAAATGGCTAGAATCTGCCGAAAGTTGGGAAAATTTGGGCGAATGGCATCATGCAGGG
Organism: Cyanobacterium sp. T60_A2020_053; assembly: GCA_015272165.1. NCBI lineage: Bacteria > Bacillati > Cyanobacteriota > Cyanophyceae > Chroococcales > Geminocystaceae > Cyanobacterium > Cyanobacterium sp. T60_A2020_053. The sequence goes on along the minus strand of JACYMF010000086.1, from coordinate 35,237 downwards.
AAGGCATGGGAAAAAGTTAACGAATGGGAGAAAGCAGCGCTATGCTATGAGCAGGGAGAATATTGGCAGGATGCCGAGCGCTGTTGGCGTAATATAAATGAATTATCTGGTATTGCATTGAGTTTGGAGAAGCAGGGTAAATGGTTACAAGCTGTGCCAATGTGGGAAAGTTTGCAGGATTGGGAAAAAATGGCTAGGGCATATCAGGAAGCTGGAGATTATGCCAAAGCTGGAGAAGCCTATGAAAAAGCAGAAAAATGGCGCGCGGCGGAAGACTGTTGGCGCTTGGTAGGAAATCAAAATAAAGTGGATGAAGCCTGTGTTAAACAAGGTAAGTGGCAAGTGGCGGCTAATGATTGGTTAAAATCAAATCAAATTGAAAAGGCGGCGCTTTGTTATGAAAATTGTCAGGATTGGGAGAGGGCGGAAAAATATTGGCGAATGTCTGGTAATTGGGAAAAATTAGCGCCCGTCTGCGAAGAAATGGGGCGCTGGGAAGACGCAGCGACAGCTTATCTTAAAGTTGAAGATATGGAAAAAGCGGCGCTTTGTTATCAACAGTTAAAACACTGGGCGAAAGCCGAGGAATGTTGGCGTAAAATTTGGCAATGGGAACAGGTGGCTCAAATGTGCGAATATCAAGAAAAATGGGCGGAATCTGCCAAGGCATGGGCGCTAACTGATAATTTAGCTAAAGCAGTGGAATATTACGAAAAAATTGAGGATTGGGAAAACGCTGAAAATTGTTGGCGCAAGTTGAATAATTGGGAAAAGTTAGCCCAAGTATGCGAGTATCAAGATAAATGGGAAGAAGCTGCGCAGTTGTGGAATTTTCTTAGCCAGTGGCAAAAAGCAGCTGAGGCTTGTTTAAAAATGGATGACATTCCCACCGCTATCAAGTATTATGAACAGGGAGGTTATGTTGACGAGGTGAAAAAATATCGTCAGTTATTATAAGTCGGGGTTGCTGAAAAAGTGGAGTGGTGAAGGGAATGTAGAATTTAGAATATAGAATTTTTGATAGAGAAGAAAAAATACGTTATTTTTAGAGAAAAATGGCTATTTTTGGCACTTTTTCTTATTTTTATTGTAGTTAAGATCAAGTTCGCTTGATTGGTGACAAATTAATAATATCAACATCTTAGTTCAATTTATTGAACGTGATCCTGTTGGTTCCGTGTAATTCATTACACGGTGAGTAAAGTGCGAAGAGATAATCTATGTTGTAACTAATTATCCAAACTTAATCTAACAAGGGGTTGAAACCCCTTGCCTTATGGTGGGTTTGCTTCTTCTCCCCCGTCGAAAACTATTGAAACGACTTAAAGGCAAACTAGCTTAATTGAGCCACAATAGAATTATCGATTAAAATTTCATTAGTCAATAAATCTTCCACCGTAATGCGTAACTGACAAGACTCATCCACCTTAAATAATACCTTAACTCGGTCATTGCCCGGCATACCTAGAGGATTGAGATTAGCAATAGTTTGCTTGTCGCTATTAAGAATTTGTACCTCATTAGTGCCACTACTTACCTGTTTTGTTACTAATCTATCCCCATCAAAATATACCTCAGTGGTGATATTTTCAGCGCCCATCTCCCCAATCAATAATTCTATACTAGGTTGATTTACCATGGATGCCCCCAACACTAACTCAATGGGATTTTTCATGGGGTAGGGTTGCCCACTAGAAATAATAGTATGCCAACTGTGACAATTTTGACGGCGATTCCAATAGCGAATACCATAACTATGATACAGAAAATCTTTAACCTGCATCCCCTGTTCTAATTTTAATGCACCCGTAGCAATTGCCGAGTAAGGGCGCTCACTTTTGATTTTTTCGGGGGGGAAATATTGCTGTAACCAATTTTGCAAAGCTGGGATTTGACTACCTCCCCCCACCAGAAGAATTAAATCGATATTGTCTTGGATGATACCGTTATTTTTTCCCTGTTGCAAAATATCCGCCATCAAATCATCTAACCGAGTAAAAAAATTATTTTGCTCTAAAATTTGCTCAAACTCATTAATACTTAAAGATAGTCTATCTTTAGCTTCTTTTTCTTCCTCTTGATAGGATTCTTGAACTTTTTTTTGTCTTGATAATCTAATCTTAATTTGTTCTGCTAAACGAGTAAGATAAAGAGACTTTTCTAAACCTTTTTCTCTGACAAAATAATCCACAATCCAATTATCTAAATCAGCGCCCCCCAAACTAATTCCAGCTTTAGCAATTACCTTAGCAACTTTAGGTTTTTGCTTGGAATTTTCCCCTAATATTTTCTCGCCCCATTTTAAAATAAATCCTTGGGCAGTGCCACTTTTACCTAAATCTAATTCTACCAAAGAAAAATCCAGCGTACCACCACCAAAATCCACTACCAACACTAAACGATCTTGATCTAAACCATATCCTAACGCCGCTGCCGTCGGTTCGTCAATGATTTTAACTTGCTCCACTGCCCATTTTTGACATACTGTAGTTAACCAGTGTCGATAACTTTCAAAACTATCCACTGGCACAGTAATAATTAAAGATTTTGGCTTTTCTGGTAATGCTTCAATTAAACTAGATAAATACCATTCGCCCACCGTTTCAAAACTGATTTTTTCTCCATCTAATTCGGGTAAAAATCCTTGTATATTTACTCCAATGCCTCTTTTAAAATTACTAAAAAATCGTTGACTTTCACCAGATTTCAACTCTCTTTCTTTAGCTTGTCTTCCTAATAAAATATCTTTATTTTTGGCATTTTCTACATATACTAAAGTGGGAATTATGTCAATATTTTTAGTAATGTTTTCGCTAAATTTACTTAAATTAATTAATTCTTCTTGTTGGGTTTTAGGGTTAAAAGTGGCGATGACAGTGTTACTTGTACCAAAATCAAGGGCGATGATCATAGTGCAGTTTTTACAAGAGTTGTATAAACTAGAATATCAGAAAAAGTCATAATGAACAATTCATGATTAATTGTTTTTCTACGGCACTTTCGACTACCTAAAACAGAAATAATATAAATTCTGTAAAATGGTAAAGGTTTATATTGAAATCAATTGACATAGATACTATGAAAAAGAAATCTTCTGGGAAAGAAATTTTTAAAAAAGTGGTGGTAATTTTATCAGGAATATCTTTCTTTTGGTTTTCCGCTTCTACTGTAATCGGAATGTTAACTAACCCTCAACCAGCGCCCTCCGCCGTAGAAAATCCACCTGTTAATAATGAGTTAGTGCAGGAAATAGAAGGGTATCAATTAGTATTAGAAAAAGAACCAGATAACCGCTTTGCCAGAGAAAAAATAGTAGAAATTCACTTACAAAATAAAGACCTTAAAAGCGCCCTCCCCCACATGGAAAAATTAGTCGAATTACAACCAGAAAATCAACAATATCAAGAAATTTTAAGTATAATTAAACAAGGCATAGAAGCAGAAAAAAATCAAGAACAACCTCAAGAAAAACCACAAGAATAAAACCAAGAAAAAGTGCCAAAGATTATTTTTTTTCTCTACCCTTTTTTAACCTTTGCCCTTTTAACTTTGCCCTTTGCCCTTCTGACGATTGTGACAATCGAAATGGTAGCCCACAGAAATCAACAAAAAACCCCTCAACAATTAGAATCAAAATAAATCATCTATCGTTGGGAAAAATTGAGCCATGAATCAAGAAAAAAAGTATTTAGACTTGCAAAGTTTAGGGCAAATGTGGGATGTAATCAGCGCCCGTCACCATAATACATTAGCACTACATGATCCCCATAGTAAACCGATTTTAAAACTAACTTACGGGGAATTACATCAAAAAATCCGAGACTTTGCACAAGGATTACAGGCACTAGGCATTAAAGCAGGGGATAAAATTTCCCTCTTTGCTGATAATAGCCCCCGTTGGTTGATGGCAGATCAAAGTATTATTATAATTGGTGCAGTGGATGCCGTGCGCTCATCCCAAGCAGAAAAACAGGAATTACTGTATATCCTTGAAGATAGCGATAGCGTTGCCTTAATTGTGCAAGATTTAGCTACCCTTGAGAAACTCCAGCCAGAATTAATTAAATTATCTCTCAAATTTGTGGGGTTATTATCAGACGAGGAAGTTAAAAACAACTATCATTTCGCTGTATATAACTTTACTGAAATAATGGCGAAGGGCGCCGGGGTTTCTTTTATCCCTCCCGTTGTCAATAGTGATGACTTGGCAACCCTAATTTATACATCAGGCACCACAGGGAAACCAAAAGGAGTGATGTTAACCCATCGTAACCTACTGCACCAAGTGCGCTACCTTGAGTGTATCATCCAACCAGCGCCCGCCGATCGTATCTTAACCATTTTACCTAGTTGGCATTCCTACGAAAGAGCATCAGAATATTTCTTATTATCAAAAGGCACAACCCTAATTTATACCAATATTCGCTACTTTAAAGGAGACTTAAAAGAATATCAACCTCATTATATGGTAGGAGTACCCCGTTTATGGGAATCTATTTATGAAGGAGTGCAAAAACTATTCCGAGACACAGGCAAAGAAAAAATAGTTAACTTCTTTCTCAATATGTCTCAACAATATCTCGACAACAAACGCATCCAACAAGGATTAACTCTCGACAATTTGAACCCAACTGGTACAGAAAAACTAATAGCCACCATCAAAAGTATGGCTTTCTATCCCCTTCATGCCCTCGGTGATAAATTGGTGTATGGGAAGGTGCGCGCTGGAGTAGGTGGTAATATTAAAGCATGGATTAGTGGCGGTGGTTCATTAGCTAGACATATCGATAACTTCTTTCAAATTGTCGGTATTCCTCTTTTGGTAGGCTATGGCTTAACCGAAACCTCTCCTGTCACCAACGCGCGCCGTTTTAACCGTAACATTGTCAGCGCCTCTGGGCAACCCCTCCCCGAAACAGAAATTATGATTGTGGATGTGGAAACCAAAACCCCTCTCCCCCAAGGGGAAAAAGGCTTAGTTTTCATTCGTGGTACCCAAGTAATGCAAGGATATTACAAAAAACCAGAAGCCACCGCCAAAGCAATCAATAAAGAGGGATGGTTTGATAGTGGCGATTTAGGGTGGGTGACACCGCAAAATGATTTAGTAATTACAGGCAGAGCAAAAGATACTATTGTACTAAGTAACGGGGAAAATATCGAACCGCAACCCCTAGAAGATGCTTGTTTGCGTAGCCCATTTATTGATCAAATTATGTTAGTGGGGCAAGATCAAAAATACTTAGGGGCGCTGATTGTGCCTAATTTAGACGCTTTGCAAAATTGGGCAAAAGAGCAAAAAATTGCTTTGCAAATTCCCCATATTAACGCTTCTCATCAAGAAGTGACAGAAAGCGATCTTTATGCTAAGGCAGTTGTGAGCCTGTTTAAGCAAGAGTTAACCCGTGAGGTCAAAAATCGACCCGGCTACCGTCCCGATGACCGTATTGCCGTTTTTGAGTTGATTTTAGAGCCTTTTTCTATTGCCAATGGTATGATGACCCAGACTCTAAAAGTTAAGCGCCCCATGGTAACAACTCATTATGAGGATTTGATTAAAGGTATGTTTTAAAATACACTTCTCCTGAAATCATTTTTTCTCGACTTGTAGGGGTTGAATATTATTCAACCCTGTGAAAACAATTAGGGTTTGCTAAATAAATCAAAACTCTTTTAAAAGAAAGGTTTTACAGCAGTTTTCATTTCCTTAAACCACAATTTAGATAGTCACAAAGATTCCCTTTGCGAGAAACAAAAAACGTGGTTTATTCATGTGAAATGCGCTGTAAGCAGAATGAAACCCAGAAAAAGTGCCAAAGATAGTCTTTTTTCTCTAAAAATACTGTATTTTTTCCATTCCCATCAAAAATTATTGATACAAATGAGCAATTTATGAAAAATAACTATTTGGCTTAACTCTCTAATTTATAAGCATTTCACCTGAAACCTGACACCCGAAACCTGACACCTCCCTTCACTAAAATAATTTTTCAGAAACCCCTAATTAGTAGGAACTTAAAAGTTATTGTTATGGTCAAGAGAACAAAACTTATGAAGCAATATTATGTATAAGCAAACGACATCTTTAATTTTAGCCTTAGCGTTAGGCTCAACTGCTACCATTCCCCTAGTAGAAAGTTTTATTAATCCAGCGCCCGTCACCGCCCAAACACCAGCAAGACAATTTAATGATGTTTCTGATAACCATTGGGCAAATCAATTTATTACAGCTTTAGTGAGTAGAGGGGTAATTGCTGGTTTTCCTGATGGTACATTTAAACCAGAAGCGCCCGTCACCAGAGCGCAATTCGCCGCCATGGTGCAAAAAGCCATGACGAAAAATAACATTCGTAGCGCCCCTCGCTTCCAAGACGTAGCTAGTAACTATTGGGCGAATGATGCCATTAGTCGTGCTTATAGTATGGGTTTCTTGTCTGGTTATCCGGGAGACGTTTTCCGCCCTGAACAAAATATTCCCAGAGAACAAGTCTTAGTATCCCTTGCTAACGGTTTAAACTATAGTGCTACCAATGATGTTAATACAGTGGTGGGTTTTTATAACGATAATGGTAGTATCTCTAACTTTGCCAGAGCGCCCATCGCCGCAGCCACAGAGAAAAAAATAGTCGTAAATTATCCTAGTCCTCAGCAATTAAACCCCCAACGTAATGCCACAAGGGCAGAAGTGGCTGCTCTTATTTATCAAGGTTTACTATCTCAAGGGCAAGTTAGCCAAATCAATTCTCCTTATATTGTTACCCAATTACCTGTCAGTAATAATAATAATCTTATGGCGGGAACTCAAATTCCTGTCAGTTACCGCGCCGATAAAATTTTAATTACCAAACAAGAAACTGCACCCATTACCCTCAAGGTTTCCCAAAATGTTGTTAATAGTCAGGGTAGTGTTTTAATTCCCAGAGATAGCGAAGTCAAGGGAGAATTACGCCCCACAGAAAACGGTACTCGTTTCATTGCTCAACAATTAATATTGACCAACGGGCGCACTTACACCATCAACGCATCTTCTCAAGTAATTACCGAGACTGAAAGCGTTGCCAGAGGCACAGATACTGGTAATTTGTTGAAAAATGCAGCTTTAGGCACAGCAGCAGCAGCAGCCATTTCAGCCGTAACAGGAGACCGTGCCATTGCCACAGAAGAACTTTTAATCGGTACTGGTGGTGGAATTTTAGCCACTTTAATTCCGCAGTTTTTAGGCATGAATCGGGTTGATTTATTGGTTATTCGTCCGGAAACTGATCTTAATGTTACGCTCAATCAACCTTTAGTTATTAATTAACTACGGTGAAGGGCGCTGGGGAAGCAGAGGGAGAAGGGGAAGCAGAGGGAGAAGGGGAAGCAGGGGAAGCAGGGGAAGCAGGGGAAGCAGGGGAAGCAGAGGAGGATTATAATTCATAATTCATAATTCATAATTCATAATTCATAATTCATAATTCATAATTCATAAAACCTTTGCCCTTTTAACTTTGCCCTTTTGACGCATTTTTTGCTATTATCTTGAGAGGATAAATTATTACCACTGCCCATGTCGTCATTACCCATCACTACGAAAAAACGTTTACAGCGCATTCCACAACTTTCTAATGTGTGGGAAGGGAATATGTTTCCGGTAGAAGAAATGATGGAAAATATCGATCCTGATTTAGCAGAAACAGCCCAGTGTATTCTCTGGATTGATGCGTCAGAGGGCATTGTACGTTCCATGGATGTCATACGCAAAGATACCGGTTTTGAAGCTATGGTAAGGGCTTTATTAAAAGCCATTGAAAATCCCCATAGCCCGGGTGAGCCTTGTCGCCCCCAAAAAGTGGTTGTTAAAGATCGAGAATTACAGTTTTTTTTAAGAGGGGCGCTACAAGATTTAGCAATCACTGTGGATTATCAACCAGATTTACCTTTATTGGACGAAATTTGGCGTAATTTTAAACTTTTTCAACAAGATTCGAGTATTAATATTCCAGTTGCGTGGATGCAAGAATTGGAGAAAGAAGCCATTAACTTGATTTGGGATCAAGAAATTTGGAATTTAATCGCTGAGTATGACATTATCGAGATTCAGCTTAATACCCATGATGTTGAATCTCTTTATGCTTGTGTTATGGGCATGATGGGTAAAGAGTTTGGGGTGATTTTTTATCGCTCTTTAGACTCCATGAAACAGTTTAGAAGTTTGGCGGTGGATTTGGATGATGAAGCCAGTGAAGCAGAGTTGGAGCGGTCTTTTTTACAGCAGGATTGTTGGTTTTTAAATTTTTCTCATGATGAAGATGATGATAAGAAGGGAAATTTATTTGATTTATTTAGTAAAGATGATGATGAAGTTGAGGCGTTATTTGGCAGTATTCATCCTTATGAGGGTATTCGACCCATTAGCGAACAGGAAGAGGCTATTCCCGTTTATTTGGCGGTGAGGGCGCTGGGCTTATTCTTTGCCCAATTTGAAAAGGAATTAGAAAAAGAGCCTTTAGATTTATTAACCACTACTTTTAAGTTAACTTTACCTTGGGATAAAAATGAATCTTTTTCTGTGCAGGTAAACACCATGCCAGAGTTAGCGGTAGAGTTAGAGGAAATGGGAGACGATGATGATGATGATGATGTTGTTTTAAAAACTAACTTAATTCCGTCAGGGTCGATGTTTAACTTTGGTTTTGTGCCGATTCTAGCTTTACCAATAATTGATGATAAACGTGGTAGTCATCTGGATTTAACAGACATTTTGGATTTTGCACCAGATAGTAATATCCCTACTTTTATGGTTCAAAATACCAGAGGTAAGATTAAGGAAATAATTGACGTTTTAGCGGAAGATGATGGCATCGAATCCCTTTGCTTTGCGTTAGGAAATCATGATGGTGAAAAGGTTTGTTTGGTGGTGATTCAAACTTATGAGGATGAATATTATTTGCTCAGTGAAATTAACTGTGATGCTCGTTTTATGAAAGCCTTAAATAAATGGCAAGAAAAGGTGGAGGAGTTTGATGGTTGTTGTGCCGTGGCTTTCGCTATGGGGGTGACGGGCGCTAGTAAGGGAAATCCTGAGATGAAAGATATTCTTGGTTTTTTTGAAACTACCATGATTTCAGTAGAAGATGCTGGTTTAGAAGATTTATTTGATTCTATCTAGGATTTGCTGAAAAAGTATTTTGGTGAGGGGAGGTGTCAGGTTCCGGGTGTCAGGTTCCGGGTGAAATTCTTATAAACTAAAGACTTAGGATTGCTATATTTATATTGAACAGGAAATTTTAAGCAAAGTTGGGTTACGCTATGGCTAACCCAACCTACTTAGCCTATAAGTTATTGTGCAAAGTTAATTGTATATGGGCAAGGGGTTTAAACCCCTTGTTATCATAGCTTTAGAAAAAATAAAAATCACAATTAATTTTGCTTATCTACCTATTTAGCTCTAACCGTTGTCCATTTAACTAACTCCCTTGATTCGCCATGATTGGTTTCCTTTCCAGTTCGTTAATAACCTTGCCTACCGTAACAGAAAATCAATTAACTGATTTTAGAAGTTTAACGGAAATCTCCTCTGTGAGTAACCCAGCGCCCTCCACCGCTACAGAAATTGTCAGATTAATTACCACCACCAAGGAAGGTAAACAATATCGCATTGATTTTGATACCCAATCACAAGATTGGCAGATGGTGCAAGACTCTCCCACCATTACCATCGAAGAAGTTTTAAATGTAGTAGAAATTACCGCCGATGAGCAGGAATACTTAGATCAAAATCGGGTCATCAATGCCAAAGGAAATGTTACCATCCGTTTTGCCAATGGAATATTAACTGCTAATGAGGTACAAGTTAACCTTAATACTCGCATCGCCGTAGCCACAGGGGATGTCACCCTCGAAAGGGGAGAACAAATTCTCAAAGGAGAAAAATTTGAATACTATTTCGTGCAGAATCAAGGGGTAATCACCCAAGCCCGTGGCGTTATTAACCAAACTACTTTAGAACAAGACGTGGATTTTGACCTTGAGGGGGAGGGCGCTATTGGTTTTCGACCTCAACCCCAAGCTAATCAACCCATTACCCAAGTGCGCTCTATCGATGGCATTAATTTTGTTTTAGGTAGTACAGATGATATTTCTGTGTTACAAAGACGATTAGGAACACCTTTCATTGAAAGTGGGGGAAAGGTGACTAAGTTAAGATTTGAAGCAGACACAGTGGAATTTGACGGGGAAAATTGGACAGCAAAAGGTATTAGCATTACCAATGATCCCTTTTCGCCTCCAGATATAGAAGTTCGGGCAGACAGCGCCCGTCTGGAGAACATTGCTCCACAACGGGATAAATTAACAACAACTAATTCTAGGGTAGTATTTGAACAAGGTTTGACTGCTCCTTTATTTTTTAATGAATTAATTTTTAGCCCCCGTCGTCGCCGCCCTTTTTTGTTTTCCTTTGGCTTTGACGGAGAAGACTTAGGAGGTTTATATTTCGAGCGAGATTTCAACCTCTACGATGAGAATAATATTGTTCTTAGTATCACTCCACAATTTTTAATTCAACGAGCTTTATATCCTGACTCCATCCGAGATGAAAATATCCCCAATCCTGATGATAATGGTGGCATCCTCAACCCCTCCAGTTTTGGTTTGGTAGTTAAATTAGATTGGGCATTTGACGAGCGCACGGAGTTAATTTCTACCGTTAATGTCACGGGATTAGATTTAAGTAATATTGGCAACCGTTTGCGTGGTAATAGTACCATAGAACATAAAATCGGTAATCTTAATAATCCCTACACCTTAACAGGCTCATTCAGCAGTCGAGAACGGCTTTTTAACGGCTCTTTGGGCTTTCAAACCGTTGAACAAAGTATCGGTGCAGTTATTACCTCCCCCTTGATTCGCCTCGATGGAGGGCGCTATGGTTTTACCTATCAAGGGGGCATTCAAAATATAACTGCCGACACCGATCGCCCAGAATTACTAAGTAACAACAATGAAGATCGCCTGACTAATTTAACTCGAAGCCAAGTGGCGGGAATTATTAACGGTAGTATACCCCTTTGGCAAGGAGAAGCCTTACCTCCAACTCCTGATAGTGGCTTAAAATATACCCCAGCGCCCATCACCCCATTTTTAAACTTTACCACCGGTTTAACCGCCGTTGCTAGTCATTACAGTAGCTCAGACTTACAGACATCGATTATTGGTACAGTGGGTTTACAAGGACAAATTGGTAATTTTTCTCGTCAGTATTTCGACTATACTGGCTTTAATGTGAGCTATAGTCAGGGCTTCGGTGATGGTAACTCCCCATTTCTATTTGATCGCTTTGCTGATAATCGAGTTTTAAGCATGGGTTTAAGTCAACAATTTTACGGTCCCGTGCGGGGAGGAGTACAAACATATTTAAACCTTGACAGTGGTGACACCATTAGCACTGATTATATTTTAGAATATAGTCGCCGTTCCTATGGTGTTTTGTTACGCTATAATCCCATTTTAGAAATCGGCTCTATTAATTTTCGTCTTAGTAATTTTAACTGGAGTGGTGATACTCAACCTTTTCAGCCTGAAAGCTCACCATAAAATTTTTTTTAGAGCCCTCCACCAGCGCGCCTCATCACAGGTTTAATCACCGATAGAGGTATCTGTAACGTTTCGGCTGAAGGAATCTTGGGATTATACCCTGAATATAGTCGCCCATAAAAACAAACCTTGTCGGTTGGGTTGAGGCAACAAAACCCAACAAAAATAAATTAAATCTATATTCTTCCCCTCCCCTTATTAAGCAGGGCGTTTTCATTCTCAAAAATGTTAGTTTCTCAAACTAGCCAATAATCTGAAATTCAGAGGTTTTTAACTACTAATAAATCAATTAATAGTAAAAAATCCTCCTGTCTCCCTGTCAACCTGTCTTCTTGTCAAAAACAAATCAATTTTGATCCTGACTTTGAAAACACCCTGCTTATTAAGGGGAGGCTAGGAGGGGTTGGGGTGGTTATAATCAAAAAATAAGGATATAGCGTTTTTCACGATAATGAGGTACATTGATTCTCGTCAAGTCCCTTTTTTTAAGGGGGATTTAGGGGGATCCTCTTTACTCATTATAAAAAAATTAATTGCTGGTTTATTTGATTAGCTTAATATCATAACAATTAAACAGAGAATCATAACTAATCAAGGGAATTTTTTCGACCATAGCTTGAGAAATAATCATACGATCAAATGGGTCTCGATGATGAAAAGGCAGTTTTGTCACTTGTTCAAAATGTAATAAATTAAAACTCAAAATTTCAAAACTATTAATTTTAATTTGTTGGTTAATAAATTCTAAAAAAGGGGAGTCAAAATTAAGTTTTTCCTGACTATATTTTATTGCCATTTCCCAAATACTAGCCTGAATCAAATAAATAATATTCTCTCTTTGATTAATAATTTTTTTAGAATTATCGCTTAGTTTATTATCATCAGTTACATACCAAAGAAAAATATGAGTATCAATGATTATTTTCATTACATATAATCCTTAAAATCTGTCAATGGAGAATCAAAATCTTGAGAAATCAAAATTTTCCCCTTGGCACTCCCCGGTTTTCTTGGTGTTTTTGATCTAAGAAGAGTTAATTTTAAGACTGGTTCATTATCTTCTGTGATAATTACTTCCTCTCCATTGAGCGCATTTTCTAACAAAATATCTAACTGTTTTTTTGCTTCTTGAAGATTAATAGTAGTCATTTTTATATGTTATTGAAAATATAGTTAGCTTAATCGAGCCATATATCTATATCATTATAGTTGATCAAAATTAAAAAAAAAGCCCCTCTCCCAGTGGGAGAGGGGTTGGGGTGAGGGCTAACCCAGCGCGTTGGCACCAGAAACAACCTCAAGAATTTGCTGAGTAATAGAAGCCTGACGAGCCTTGTTATAAGATAAAGTAAGAGTCTTCATCAAATCACTAGCATTTTGACTAGCATTATTCATTGCCGTCATCCGTGCCGCCAACTCACTAGCCGCCGCCTCTTGTAAACCGCGCAATAATTGATTATTGATGTATAAAGGTAAAAGAGAATCAAGAATTTGCACAGGATTTTGTTCAAAAATCATATCTTTAGGAAAATCAGTTTTTTGGGTTGATACCGCTTCTCTTTCCACCGCAAAAGTGCCACCACGCACAATTAAACGGAAAATTTCATCATCCTGAACCTCTAAACCTTGGGGAGTAAGAGGTAAAAGAGTTTGAATCACAGGTTTAGAACTAATTAAAGACACAAAACGAGTATAAATTAACTCTACCCTATCCACATTTTCTGAGAAGAATTGCGATAATAACTCATCAGCAATTTTGCCAGAATCATTCGCCGTGGGAATTTGCTCTAAACCAAAATATTTTTGCGTAATAGGTTCTTCTCGGCGCTGAAAATACTGGGATGCTTTTTTACCTACCGTTAAAAAAGTGTAATTAAGCCCCTGTGCTTTCAATTCCGCCGCGCGCTGTTCAGCTTTTTTGATAATACTGGAATTGTAGCTACCGCACAAACCACGATCTCCCGTCACTACTAACAAAGCAACGGTTTTAACTTCTCTTTGTTGTAACAAAGGTAAATCCACATCTTCATTGCGTAAGCGCCCTTGCAACCCGTATAAAACTTGAGCTAAAGCATCAGCAAAAGGACGAGTTGCGGTAACTTGTTCCTGCGCCCTCCGCACTTTAGCCGCCGCTACTAAACGCATGGCTTCCGTAATCTTTTTCGTATTTTTTACCGAGTCAATACGATCTCGAATGGCTTTTAAATTGGACATAATCTTAACTGATATTGATTATAAATATTGATTTTTTATTTATACCCCTTTCTCTTTAGCCCCTCTCCTATGGGAGAGGGGTTGGGGTGAGGGTATCTCCTATGGGAGAGGGGCGTTTTCATTCTCAAAAATGTTAGTTTCTCAAACTAGCCAATAATCTGAAATTCAGAGGTTTTTAACTACTAATAAATCAATTAATAGTAAAAAATCCTCCTGTCTCCCTGAATCTCCCCCCTTTTTAAGGGGGGTTGGGGGGGATCATCCTTATATTGTCTTCTTGTCAAAAACAAATCAATTTTGATCCTGACTTTGAAAACACCCTGCTATGGGAGAGGGGTTAGGGTGAGGGTATCTCCCATGGGAGAAGAATTGGATTAAGCAATCAATTAAGCAGAAAAAGCCTGTTTAGCTTCGGTGATAGCTTCTTTTAAAAGCGTTTCTGCCTCATCAGTTAATTTTTTCTCAGCATTAATGATTTCCACAAATCGGGGTTTGCTGTTTTTGATGTATTGTCTCAAACTCAAAACAAACTCAACGACTTGATCCACCGCAATATCATCTAATAAACCATTGATGCCACTGTAAACCTGCGCTACCTGTTCCCATACCGCCAAAGGAGCATTTTCCGCCTGTTTCAATAACTGGCGTAATCTTTGACCTTTAGCTAATTGAGCTTGGGTTGCTGCGTCTAAATCAGAAGCAAATTGAGAGAAGGCTTCCAACTCAGCAAACTGAGCCAATTCTAATTTTAATTTACCAGCAACCTGTTTCATTGCCTTAATTTGTGCCGCAGAACCTACACGGGATACAGAGATACCAGCGTTGATGGCAGGGCGGAAACCAGCGTTAAACAAGTCAGAAGATAAGAAAATTTGACCATCAGTAATAGAGATTACGTTGGTGGGAATATAAGCAGATACGTCACCAGCTTGGGTTTCAATAATCGGTAGTGCAGTCATACTACCACCGCCTAACTCATCACTTAATTTAGCGGCTCTTTCTAACAAACGGGAGTGTAAATAAAATACGTCGCCGGGATAAGCCTCACGTCCGGGGGGACGGCGTAACAACAAGGACATTTGACGGTAAGCCTGAGCTTGTTTGGACAAGTCATCGTAAATTACCAGAGTAGCTTTGCCTTTATACATGAAGTATTCAGCGATAGCTGCACCAGTATAAGGGGCGAGATATTGTAAAGTAGCAGGATCGTTAGCATTAGCAGCTACCACTACGGTGTAATCTAAAGCGCCCTTCTCCCTTAACGTATCCACCACGTTAGCAACCGTAGAAGCCTTTTGTCCTACCGCTACATACACACAGATTACATCTTCTTCTTTTTGGTTGATGATGGTATCCACAGCAATAGCGGTTTTACCAGTTTGACGGTCGCCAATGATAAGCTCACGTTGTCCACGTCCTACGGGAATCATCGCATCGATAGCTGTGATGCCCGTTTGCATCGGTTCACACACAGATTTACGATCCACGATGCCGGGAGCATTAGACTCGATTAAACGAGTTTCAGTGGTATCTAAATCACCTTTGCCATCGATGGGGCGCGCTAAAGCGTCTAATACTCGACCCACTAAGGCTTCACCCACGGGAATTTGAGCAATTTTACCAGTAGCTTGAACGTTGCTACCTTCTTGAATTTGGATACCGTCACCCATTAATACCACCCCGACGTTATCTTCTTCGAGGTTAAGAGCGATACCTACAGTACCATCTTCAAATTCTACCAATTCACCGGCCATGACTTTATCCAAGCCATAAACACGAGCAATGCCGTCACCTACCTGTAATACAGTCCCAACATTGGAAACTTGAACCTGTTGATCATAAGATTCAATCTGTTGGCGAATAATATTAGCAATTTCGTCTGGTCTAATGTTGATCATATGCTTATTTTTGAGCTACTTTTTATGTAACAATTTGCTGGTCAATTATTATGTAAATTTATTACCATCACGGCATGATGGTTTTATTTTTGGGCTTATAGTGAGAGCTAAAGCCCTTATCAATTTGATTTAATTAGCACCAATCATACCTAGACTAATTCGGCGTAATTGTCCTCTTAAACTGGCATCATAGACCTGAGAACCAACTTTAATAATGACACCGCCAATAATATCAGGATCGATTCTGGTTTCAATTTCTACCCCTGTAGCGCCCGTCAGCGTTTTTACTTTCTCAGTCAATCTCTCTGCCTCACCTTCATATAACCTCACTGCTGAGGTAACTTCAGCTAAAACAATATTATTAAGTTGACGCAAAATCTCTAAGTATTTAGCAAAAATACCTTGAGCGAAAGTAATTCGTCTTCGATCAACCAATAATAATAAAAAATTGAGCAAAAAAGGATTAATTTGCTCACCAGCTATACTCTTAATAACTGCTTTTTTTTCTTCAGCTTTAACCGTAGGACTAGCAAAAAAAGTGCTTAATTCAGGAGAATCTTTTAACAAATTCATCAAACTACGCACATCATCACCGATACTATCAGTGATGTTTCCTTCTTTAGCTAGAGACATCAAGGCTTCCGCATACGGCTCTACCACTTCGGCGGTAACAGCGCTATTTTGCATTTTTCTAACCTCCTAACTGGTCAACGGCACGACTGATAATTTTCCCTTGTACCTCATCAGTTAAGGTATCTTTTAATTGTTGTTCTGCTTTTTCAAGGGCTAAAACAGCAATAGTTCTTCTTAATTCGTTCACTACTTTTCCTCTTTCGGAGTCTAACTCCTGAACGGCTGTAGCTTTCATTCTTTGAACATCTTTTTGACCTTGAGCCAAAATTTCAGCTCTTACTTTCTCAGCAGTAGCTTTGGCATCACTGATAATTTGTTTTGCCTTTTCTTGAGCTTGATTTAAGTTTTCTTTTCCTTGCGCTAAGGCTTTGGCGGCGGCTTGGGCTTGAGCTTCTGCCTCTTGGATTTCCTCAGCAATTTTATTACGTCTTTCCGTTAATAAATTACTGACGAATTTACCACCATAAACAACTAATAAACCAATTACAATAATTAAGTTAATTAGGTTAGAGCCTAGAATGTCTGAACTTAAACCAAATCCACCCTCTGCTGATTCAGTGGCTAGATAGAATAAAGTCACCATAATTAATTTTTGTGTAAACTAGGCTTGTTTGATATATCTTGAAAGTTTGAGCAGGAAAATGTCCTAACTCTCTCCCTCAATTCTTAAAAAAATTAAGCAAGAAACTCAGCGCCCACCACCTTCTCTAAAATTTGCCGACTGAGAGCTTGAATTTGTTGCTCTAAAGACTGCATAGCGTTAGCTCTTTCTGCTTCAATTTGTTCTGATGCCTTTTGACGTTCTGCAATTACTTCTTGCTGTGTCTTTTGGGTTTCCTCAGAAACAATTTTTTGAGCTTCTGTTTGAGCCTCGGCAATAATTTCTTGGGATTGTTTGCGGACTTCTTTCAATTCCTGCTCGTATTGGGCGACAAGCGCTAAAGATTGTTGTTTCTTCTCTTTAGCTTGACTTAATTGACCTTGAACATAACTTGCTCTCTCGTCAATGGCTTGTCCTAAAGGTTTGTAAAAAAGGGCATTGAGTATAACTGCTAACAGTAAGAACTGAATTGCCATAAGAGGCAAGGTAGCGTTAATATCAAATAAACCCCCTTCTGCGGTTTCAGCCGCCAATAAAATCCATTGTGTCATGATCGTTTGGGGCAGTATTTACTGTTTCTATATTGTCAAGATGTACTTGATTTAATTGGGCAAATTTTGAGGCAATAAGTAAAGCCTAAAACTAATTTTGCTCAACTATACTTAGGCAAGGGGGTTAAACCCCTTGCTTAATTTATTCTTAATAATTATGCGAAAGGATTAGCGAATAATAATACTAAAGCTACTACTAAACCATAAATAGTTAACGCTTCCATGAAAGCCAAACTTAATAATAAAGTACCTCTGATTTTGCCTTCAGCTTCAGGCTGACGAGCGATACCTTCTACCGCTTGACCTGCTGCACTACCTTGACCAATACCGGGTCCGATTGCTGCTAAACCTACTGCTAAAGCTGCTGCGATTACTGATGCTGCTTGAACGTCCATAATTTTTCCTTTTTCTTTTTAATTAAATTAGTACAACAAGAATTTTTAGTTTTTTGTGTTGGGGAGTTGATTTTACAATCTATTCCCTATGTTAGTTAATCACACAATGGCAACTTATTTAAGCCCAAAATGTATTTAACTATATTTTGGTGTTTTATGCTAGTAAAATTTTTTTACTATTCGTGTTCTTCTTCGCCATGTCCTTCTAAGGCTTCTCCGATGTAGGATGCTGCTAAGGTTGCAAAAATTAAGGCTTGAATGGCGCTGGTAAATAGTCCTAAAACCATCAAAGGTAAAGGAATCAACACTGGCACGAGAAATACTAATACACCCACTGCCAATTCATCCGCTAAGATGTTACCGAATAAACGGAAACTCAGGGAAAGGGGACGAGTGAAGTCTTCAATAGCCCTAAAGGGTACCATGATGGGTGTTGGTCTAGCGTAGTCTGCGAAATAACCTAAACCTTTTTTGCTAATTCCTGCATAGAAATAAGCGAGGGAGGTTAAGAGGGCAAAAGCTACAGTAGTATTAATATCGACGGTGGGCGCTGATAATTCTCCTTCAGGAATTTCGATCAATTTCCAAGGGATTAACGCACCTGACCAGTTGGACACGAAAATAAATAAAAATAAAGTACCGATGAAAGGCACCCAAGGGCGATATTCTTTTTCACCGATTTGATCTTTCGTTAAACCCCGCACAAAGTCAAGGACGTATTCCATAAAGTTTTGGAAGCCCGTGGGGATTCTTTGTACGTTGCGAGTAGCGGCGATGGAGGCGATGAGCAGAACACCGATGACGAACCAAGAAACCATAAATACTTGTCCGTGAACTCGATATTTACCAATTTCCCAGTAAAAATGTTCTCCTACTTCAATAGCTGCTAGGATGTGATTAGTTTGCAATAGATTGTTTATGTTTGTCAGTTCCATTAAGCAAGATTTTCCCTGATTTTAGGAATCTCAGACAATTTACCATAAAATCAACCTTTTATTATGACTTTTTTTTCTTTGATTTCTGAATTATGAATTTCCTTTGCCCTTTGCCCTTTTCACTTTTTTTGGGTTTGTAGTAGTGTTACAGGTAAAATATAAAATAATATGGACGCTTTATAGGTTATGAAGCCGAGAAAGACGGGTAAAATTTGTAGCTGATCCCATTTGAGGGTAACAATCATCAAACCAAGAAACATTGCTAGACGGGTTGAGCCGACGCTACGCTTGGATACTCCTACTCGTTGTACTTCTCTGGCTAGGGAGTTGACATAAATTAAGCTGACACAAGCGCCCAGCAAATAATTTAAGCTGGTATTGAGGTTATAGAAGCACCATACTAGGACAAAACTAATCAGGGTAATTACTACTGTACCGATTAAGAGATTATTTTTGAGATCGTAATAATCTTTCATGGTATCTACTACGGTGGAGGGCGCTGGATTTTTTGGAGTGATGTTTATTTCTAGTGGCGTTGTTTCTGGGTTACTCACGGCTTGATGTTGCGATTTTACAATTTGGTTTACTACCAATTTAGCCTTAATTTTATCATTGATAAGTTCGTTTCTGTTTAGTTGGCACTTGCTTAACTTTTAAGGAAGAGTGGGCGCTTAAAAAGAAGATATAATCATCTTAGTACATAATTAGTAGGGAAAAATTTATGACCACAACCGCCGATGATGTTTGGGCAATTTTAGCAGAATTAACACAAGCTCAAAAAGAAACAGATCGTCAAATCACGAGATTAAGTAAAGAAATTGGTAATCTGGGGGGAAAGTGGGGGCGCTTTGTGGAAAATATGATAGCGCCCTCCTGCGAAACCTTATTCGTTAGTCGTGGTATTCCTGTGCATCAGGTTAGTCAACGGGTTAAAAAACGTCTTGGCGGTGATATTCTCGAAATTGATGTATTGGTAACGAATGAAAATCATGTTTTAGTGGTGGAAGTGAAAAGTAGTTTGGGTGTCAGTGATGTAAAGGAATTAATTAAAGATTTACAGGAATTTAAGCGATTTTTCCCCGAATATAGTCCGCATATTCTATATGGTGCGGTGGCTGGTATTGAAATTGAGGAGGGCGCTGATAAATATGCTTCTCGTCAAGGTTTGTTTGTCTTAGCCCAAAGTGGCGAAAATGTGACTATTTTTAATGATGACCAATTTCAGCCTAAAGTATGGTAAGGCAATCTGTATTTAAGTCGTTAAGTGAGAATAGGCAAGAGGCGAAAAGTAATTATTCTTCACAATTCGGGTGGCAAAAATTGAGAGGAAACTTGGTGACACAAATTTTGATAATGCCTTAACCCTAAAGCAATTAATCCTAGTCTGGCAGTTATTAATGTAGGGTTATTTATCCCAAATTTACCTTGCAGACGACAATATTTTTCTATGTCCTCCAGCGCCCTCCCCACTTCATTAATCATGGTCAAATAGTTAATTTTATTATGAGTAAATAATATTTCATGATTATTAATTATTTTTTTGATTAAATTCATTTCATAGCTTTTCTTATCTATTACAGTAATATAATCTATTGTTTTAGGAAATTCTATTTTCCATTTATTAACTTTAAATAAGGAATTATCTAAAGTTATTATTTGTTGATAATGACCAGCATAAAGTAAAGCACAACAACGACTAAAAATATAGACTTGAGGAAAATTTAAAGTAATTTCTGGATAATTATTAACAGGATAATTGACTTTAAAATTAGCTAGTTCATTGAGATAGTCAGATAACGTTATAGTTGTGATGGAGAATTCTAACCAACTTTCTCCTGAAATATGACAGTTAAATTTATCATTCGGAAAATTTTTTTGAATATTGGTAGCGATGACGGGCGCTGGTAAATGATATTTTTTAGCTAAAATAAAAGCTATAGGACTTTTATAAATAAGAGATTTATTTTGCTGTAATAAACTTAACTTCCCATAGTTATCAGTATATAATTGCAGTTTATTAAGGGTATGATGGAGGGCGCTGAGAACCATATTAATCAAAGGATAAGGAGCCATTACATCTTTTTAACTATACTTCAATTTTTAGATCATAACTAATTACTTATTGTATTTTATTTTACAGCAATTATTATTTTTTGAAAGATAAGCGACAACCATAAATTGTTAAAAAAGGAGACTTAGAAATAATATATATAAATCATCATTATTAAAAAACCCATTTATTAATTTATAGCAATTTCTACCCTTATGCGGTACGCTTAATTCTTTTAATGACAATAACTAATAACTTTAATTTTATTTTTGTACCTCGTAACTATGAAAAACGCTATATAAGTATAAATAAAAGTTTATTTATCATGTTTTGCTTTATTTTAGAGGGGGGATATATTAAAAAAGTTTAGTAAAACTATAATGAAAAGTTTTCCCTACTCCTAGCATTTTAAGATTAGTAATTTAGCTCTTATACAGTGGTTATGATAAATTAATAGAAAATAACCTTTATAACTCTTACTCAATAGCATTTATAGTAAAATGAAATTGAAAAATTTATAAATTATTATTTAGTAATTCTCTATTGCCTTTTGCCTGTTGCCTACCTTAACTAAAAATTTACATACTCAAAGTAAAAGAGCCAGTAATTTTAGTTAGGTGCAAATTTTTTTATATGGATATTCTCAAATGATCATTTAATTCATGTTAATAAAAATAAAATATTTAACAAAAATAGATACAGATCAAAATCACAAATTATAATATTTATTTACATCGACAAAATATCTATTAAGTCTGTAATTAGTATTTGATGAGCCTAAATATCAATGTTATAAAATAATTACACGAAAGCTATTACTTTTTTTATTTTAGTAATCTTTTTATCACAAATATTTTAAATTTTTATATACACTTATTACAGCATTTTACTATAAATAAAATTAAAATATAGTAATTAATCTTTAGCACTTGGTTGAGCTTATGTTGTTGTTTTCCTTTAATCTCATCTATACATCTTTAGTTTTTGTAAAATATTAAAATATTTTTATATAAATAAAAAGTGTAGGGAAAAAAGATAAAAATAGCTTTATATTATCTTTACAAAAAATTTATTAGCTCTTGATGAAAAAATAAGTATGGGTGATTATAATGGTATTCTAAAGTTTACGAACAAAAGTAAATTATTGTCCTATTTACTAGAGAAAATAATGTCATCAATACCAAGAGCAAACTTGGGTGAAATGTTAGCCTGTTTTCGTGCCTTATCTGACCCAACTCGACTGAAAGTGATAGAATTATTACAAAGTAATGAGATGTGTGTGGGAGATATTTGTGATGTTTTAGAAATTGCCCAACCTAAATTATCTTTCCATCTCAAAGTGTTAAGAGAGTCAAAATTATTACAAACTAGACAAGATGGGCGCTGGATTTATTACCGAATAAATCCTCTTCAATTCAATGCTTTGAGTGGCTATCTTACTTCTTCCATTACTGAGGAGTAAATGTTAAAATACTTGACGTTGGTGAATTAAGATATAATTTCCAGTTTAGATAGGTAATGAGAATAACAGTTTGAGTATTAGATACTTGCTATACTACAATAGTACTTCACACTGGAACTAAGCAGAGCCAAATCTTTTATCAAAAAAAATTGAAACTTCACTACTCTAACTTTTATTATTGGTATAAATTAGCTGAAATTAATGGGCAAAAAAACCTTAATTGTTTTTACTCGTTATCCTGAAGTCGGTAAAACAAAAACTAGATTAATTCCCGCCATTGGTGCTGAGAAAGCAACTATTTTACAAAAAGAATTAACGGAAAAGACTTTACAGACTGTTTTACAAGTTAAAGAAGATTTAGATTTAAAAATTTATTTTTCTGGTGGCAATTTAAAGTTATTTGAAGACTGGTTAGGAAAAGATTTGGCTTATTTTCCGCAAGAGGGAAAGGATTTAGGAGAAAAAATGTTTTCCGCCATAGAAACTAATTATTTTATGTCTCCACAAGGGGCAATAATTATAGGGATTGATTGTCCTTTTATTACCCCTGATATTTTATTACAAGGGTTGAGGGCGCTGGATAATCATGATATGGTAATAGGAGAAGCAGAAGATGGTGGTTATTATTTAATAGGTTTAAGAAAACCAAAAAAAGAATTATTTACCAATATTAATTGGGGAACAGATGAAGTTTTTCAGCGCACGATGCAGAAAGCAAAAAATATTGGTTTAAAGGTTTATAACAACTTACCCGTATTGCGTGATATAGATCGTCCTGAAGATTTAGATTATTTTTTGTCACAGGGTGAAGGGCGCCCTTCCCATTACCATAAAGTTTGAGTTGATTACTGCTGTCTTTTAAATTAGTTTTTTTACTTCTACAATAATAGAAAGTGCTATAGGGCGATTTTGATCAGAAATAATTATATTAGCTTTAACAGCACCTCTTGATGAAACCTTAACTAAAAATTTGTAAATAAGTGCATTAATTGAGAAAAATTAACTGATAATTAAATAGAACGTTAATTGGATTGGTAAGAAAAACCCCATGAAATTTAGCACAGCTTTGCATGATCTCATTATCCAAGACTCGAAAATTAATCAAGTTCCTGAATTTGTCATTGGTGGCAATCTCAAAGATGAAAACCACGCTCAAAGACGAATGCAACCAAGAGCCATCGACGTCAATATGATTAAAGTGGCTTTAGCCTATGGAGAGTTTGCTTTTTATAGTCGGGCGCTCACATGGACACTACTTGATAAGTGCTTACGGAATACAGTCTATGAATTATGGACTGGTAATCTGCGCGGATTAAGAATCATTGCAAGGGCAACTGATACGGAAGAATCTTTAATGATTTGTACCGTTTATTGGGATTTTGACTTGACTAATTAATTCACCTACAATGTATCAGTCGAAAGTTGACTGGTGCATTTTTTTATTGAATCAAAAAAAGCGTCGTTTTTTCGTGACTTTTCAGCATTTTTTGGTAATAACTTGAATTGCAGTTATTGAGATCGATACATAAGTCTGAATTGTTGAAAAAGTTTAAGTCATCACCCTTAGTGGTGCAGAAAAGTTTTACAAAGTAGATAGGGTTTGCTGAATAACTCAGAAACTTAATTAAACAAAAACTTTAAGCATAATTTACTTTAAAAAAAGTGCAAAAAATAACGTTTTTTCTTCAAAAATACTGTATTTCTTAGTTACAAATCAAAAATAATTGATACAAATGAGCAATTTATGAAAAATAACTATTTGGCTAAAGTTTTTAATTCATAAGCATTTCACCTGAAACCCGACACCCGAAGCCTGACACCTCCCCTCACCACAATACTTTTCAGTAAACCCTAATTAGTATATGGGTAAGTTTATTTAGTCTTTCAAATTGCAATAGAGACGTTGCAGATAACGTCCCTACATTAACAATGAAATGCCCAATTAATTTTGGCAATATCTAGTTTAATTATGTAATTCTCGCACATCTGAGACTTTGCCATGAATGGCAGCAGCCACCACCATAGCCGGACTCATCAATAAAGTACGTCCCTGCGCACTCCCCTGTCGCCCTTTAAAATTGCGGTTAGAAGAAGATGCACTAATTTGATCCCCTTGCAATTTATCAGGATTCATCGCCAAACACATCGAACAGCCCGGTTCGCGCCATTCAAAACCTGCATTAACAAAAATTTTGTCTAATCCTTCCGCTTCCGCTTCTTTTTTCACACGCTCAGAACCGGGTACAACAAAGGCTTTTACGTTTTGAGCCACATGATGACCTTGAGCAAATTTGGCAGCCTCTTGTAAATCGCTTAATCTGCCGTTGGTGCAACTACCGATAAAACAAACATCGATGGGAATGCCTTTGATGGGTTGCCCCGGCTGTAACTGCATATATCTAAAGGCTTCTTGGGCGATTTCTTTATCACCTTCCCCTAAAGTTTCTACGGTGGGAAGATGCTCATTAATACCGATGCCTTGACTGGGTGTAATGCCCCATGTTACGGTGGGTTCAATATCCTGAGCGTTAAAAGTAACAACGTCATCATATTGCGCGTCATCGTCACTGCGAATACTTTGCCACCAGCGCACGGCGCCCTCCCATGCTTCCCCTTGCGGTGCAAAATCACGCCCTTGCAAATAGTCAAAAGTAACTTGATCGGGGTTAATGTAACCACAGCGCGCGCCACCCTCGATGGACATATTGCACACTGTCATTCTTTCTTCCATAGACATAGCATCAAAAGTAGTACCTGCGTATTCATAGGCATAACCCACACCACCATTAACGCCAAGGGTGCGGATAATATGTAAAATTACATCTTTAGCGTAAACCCCGGGGGGAAGGGCGCCGTTTACCTCAATTTTTTTAACTTTTAATTTAGTTAAAGAGAGGCTTTGAGAAGCCAACACATCCCGCACTTGAGAAGTACCAATACCGAAGGCAATGGCTCCAAAAGCGCCATGGGTGGAAGTGTGAGAGTCACCACAAGCAATGGTCATGCCCGGTTGGGTCAAACCCTGTTCAGGCGCGATAACATGGACAATACCTTGATTGCCTGAGTTAGTATTATAAAATCTGATGCCGTTTTCGGCGGTATTTTTTTCCAGCGCTTGGATCATTTCTTCGGCTAAAGTATCCGCAAAAGGGCGCGCTTGGCTTTCTGTAGGCACGATATGATCAACGGTAGCGACGGTGCGCGCTGGGAATAATACTTTTAATCCCCTTTCTCTCAGCATCGCAAAGGCTTGAGGGCTAGTTACTTCATGAATTAAATGTAAGCCGATAAATAATTGAGTTTGTCCAGAAGGTAACGTGCCAACGGTATGCAAATCCCAAACTTTATCAAACAATGTTCCCTTACTCATAATAATTATTTTAATCTACTGCTGATACGTTTATGCAGAATAAAACGGCATATACCGTAATAAACTGCAATAGCATTTGAGTAAAATACTCAAAAGGAGGTATCCCTCAAAGCCTTAAAAAATATTTTTAAGACACTTATGTTATCTGATTTAACAGACTGCTTCACCCACGGAAGCGTTAATAGTATTACTATCCTATTTTTGTAAGGTACTTCCCCAAAAGGGGCAACCAAAATCTCCCTTTATCGTACATCAAATATTACTTTTCTGAAACCGAAATCGAATACTTTCACAAACTTTTTATTTATTTGTCCTTTTATGTCATTTTAGATCCGTTTATATAGAAAATCTAAGATTTAGTAAATCTCTTAATTTTCTTATTATCTCTCTTTTTTTGCTCAAAATCACAGGATTATCCTTCACCAAGTCGGGAGATTATGAATTATGAGTTATGAGTTATGAATTATCAATTATGAAGTTTGAATACTTAATGGTTGATGCGTAAATTATCCATTGTCAATTATCAATTATCCATTATCCATTGCCCACTTGATACTCTTAACTTATCTTTAAAATCTTAAAAGATAAATAAAACCTATCTAAAACTTTGATAATTAGTATTTTACAAAAGCACAAACTATAAGTCACAATGAAGATAAGGTAAATAAATCTTTTTATTGTAGGAATATTAGATATGGTTATACTTGCAGAGAAAAAAAATCAAGCAATTTCCCAGAGACTAACAATAGAAACAGTCAATATTGGTGACAATACCACCGCAATCCGTTGTTTAGATTGGGATCGAGATCGTTTTGATATTGAATTTGGCTTAAAAAATGGTACAACCTATAACTCTTTTATTATTGAAGGGGAGAAAAAAGCCCTCATTGACACTTCCCATGGCAAATTCAAATCTTTATATTTAGAAACTATCCCTCAACTGATTGATTTATCCACCTTAGACTACCTAATTATCAGTCACACCGAACCAGATCACAGTGGTTTAGTTCAAGAAATTCTCTCCCTAGCGCCCGATGTCACGGTGGTGGGCGCTAAAGTTGCCATTGAATTTCTCAAAAATATGGTACATCAACCCTTTCAAACTCAAATCGTCAAAAGTGGACAGCAATTAGACCTAGGCAATGGTCATCAATTAGAATTTGTTTCTGCTCCTAATTTACATTGGCCCGATACTATTTTTACTTATAATCACAAAACCCAAACTTTATTTACTTGTGACGCTTTTGGGATGCACTATTGTGATGATCACACCTATGATCAAGAACCTACCTTATTACAAGAAGACTTCCAAAACTATTATGATTGCTTGATGGCACCCAATGCCCGATCTGTCTTAGGAGCAATTAAACGAATTAGTAATTTTGATCTAAAAATAATTGCCACAGGTCATGGTCCTTTATTAAAAAATTATCTTGCCGATTGGGTCAACTCTTATCAAAAATGGAGTGAAGCCCAAACCAAAACCCAAACTTTCGGAGCAGTATTTTATAGTTCTGATTATGGTTATAGCGCAGATATTGCTAGGGCAATTGCCTTGGGAATGGAAAAAACGGGGGTAGGGGTAGAATTAATTGAATATGAAGAAATTGACACCACCGAAACCAGAGAAATAGTCAGCCAAGCCGCCGGTTTAGTGATGGGGATGCCCTCTCAAACGGATGTCAAAAATCATACTATTTTAAGCACCATTTTAGCCTCTGCTCATCAAAAACAAGCCATAGGACTCTTTGAAACAGGAGGTTGGCAAGATGAACCAATTTATCCTTTACGCAATAAATTTCAAGAAATTGGTTTAACTGAGGCATTTCCACCGATTTTGATTAAAGAAAACCTGACTCCTGCTATGGTGAAGGGCGCTGAAGAGGCTGGAGTAGATTTTGGACAATGGCTAACCAGAGATCGCAACCTCAAAAAAATGAAATCCCTTGACAACAACTTAGATAAAGCATTAGGGCGCATCAGTGGTGGACTATATATTATTACAGCCACAAAAGGAGAGGTTTCTAGTGCCATGTTAGCCTCTTGGGTAATTCAAGCTAGTAATTCTCCCTTGGGAGTCGCCATTGCAGTGGCTAAAGATCGAGCCATTGAATCCTTACTAAAAGTCGGTGATCATTTTATCTTAAATGTCTTAGAAGAAGACAACTACCAAGACTTAATGAAACATTTTCTCAAGCGTTTTGCACCCGGACAAGATCGCTTTGCAGGGGTAAAAACCGTTCAAAGTAACTGCGGTTCACCAATTTTAGCGGAAGCCTTAGCCTATATGGAATGTCAAGTGGAGAGTCGCCAAGATTGTCACGATCATTGGATTGTTTATAGCAAAGTTAAAAATGGTCGAGTTGCTCATCCTTGCGCCAAAACCGCCGTACATCATCGCAAAGTCGGCAATCATTATTGAGAAAGTTTTAAGCACAATACAACTGAAAAAAAGTGCCAAAAATAATCTTTTTTCTCCAAAAAATCTGTATTTCTGATCCCCTAATCAAAAATTATTGATACACAATAGCAATTTATAGAAAATGATTATTCTGGCAAAATCTTTGATTTATAAGCATTTCACCTGACACCTCTCCTCACCAAAATACTTTTTCAGCAGACCCTAATTAATATACAAATTATGCAAAAATCTTTTCTTGATTCACCCGTAGAAAGAGACAGTTGGTTAAACCTAAATCGTATTGTGCGAATTTTAGAGTTAATTCAAGATTTAATTATTGTTAGTCTTTGTTTCGGTTTATTTGCTTTCATGGTATTGCAAATCAAGATTATGTTTGTCGCCTTATTAACTCCTTTACAGTTTCATACGATTACTGCCGATATTCTATCTTTATTGATTTTAGTCGAATTATTTCGGTTACTCATTATCTATCTCAAAGAACAACGAATTTCTATCGGTGTTGCTGTGGAAGTCTCTATTGTTTCAGTGTTAAGGGAAGTATTTGTTAATGGTGTGTTAGAAACAGCTTCCACTCAAGTTTTGGCTACCTGTGCATTTTTACTGGTTTTGGGAGTGTTAATGACATTGAGAGTTTGGCTTCCAGCTACTTTTGAGGGAATTGATCCAGAAAAAAAGGTCTCGGAAAAACACCAAAAGAGAATAAGTTAATTTGATACATCAAATTATTAGAGGATAAAATTATGACAACTGTAAGTTTAAAGAACCAAAATATTAATATCCGTGATGTTCAAGTAGAAAAAATTGCTGATGATACTACAGTTTTTAGGTGTCGTACTTGGGATCGTCTTAAATTTGAGGTGGAATATGCACGACAAAAAGGCACTACGGCTAATTCTTATTTAATTCAGGGGGAGAAAACCGCTTTAATTGATCCACCTGGGGAATCATTTACCCATATCTTTTTAGAGCAATTACAAAAATATTGGGATTTAGCAAAGTTAGATTATCTAATTTTGGGTCATATTAATGCTAATCGCATGACTACTTTAAAAAGTATTTTAGAAATTGCCCCTCATCTTGAAGTTATTTGTTCTAAACCGGCGGCTAAAAGTTTAAAAACTGTTTTTCCTCAATGGAAGGATAAATTTTTGACGGCTAACTCTGATGTGGATTTAGGGCAAGGACACTTATTACAGTTTATGCCTGTGGCAACGCCTCGTTGGCCTGATGGTTTATTTACTTATGATCCTCTTACTGCCATTCTTTTCACGGATAAGTTTTTTGGGGTTCATGTTTGTGGTGATACTCTTTGGGATGATGATTGGAAGCAATTAGATAGGGATCGGCGTTATTATTTTGACTGTCTTCATAGTAATCAAATTAAGCAGGTAGAAACAACATTACAAAAGTTAAAACTTTTTCAAACTAAGTATTACGCGCCGAATCATGGACCGATAATTCGTTATAGTCTCAGTCGTTTAACTTATGATTATCGTCAGTGGTGTCAAGAGCAACAAAATAAGACTTTAACTGTAGCTTTGTTTTATGCTTCTGCTTATGGTAATACAACTAAATTAGCGCACTCCATCGCTCAAGGACTATCAGGGCAAGAGGTTGCTGTTCAATTAATTAATTGTGAGATAGCGACTCCTGAAGAGATGACGGGCGCTGTTCAATGGGCGGATGGTTTAATTATTGGTTCTCCTACTCTGGGAGGTCACGCGCCGGTACAGATTCAAACGGCTTTAGGAATTATTCTTAATACTGCTAATAAAAATAAGTTAGCAGGAGTATTTGGTTCTTATGGCTGGAGTGGAGAGGCTGTGGATATAATTGAAGGCAAATTACGGGATGCTAATTATCGCTTTGGTGGTGAAACTCTCAGGGTTCGTTTTACTCCTACTGAAGAAGATTTGATTAAAGCAGAAAAATTAGGCTCAGATTTCGCCCAAACTTTACAAAAATTCAAAAAAAATCGACCGATAACGCTGGAGTCGAGTAGTAGTTTGAGTTCAGCGCGCACCGAACAAGCGGTAAATCGTATTATTGGTTCTTTGTGTGTGGTGACTTTTCAAGAAGGGGAAAGTGATTGGGCTATTTTAACAAGTAATATTTCTCAAGCTAGTTTTACTCCACCCGGTATTATGTTTTCAGTAAGTGAAGAACAAAAAGGGCAGTTGTTTGGAGAAATCGGTAAGGGTTTTGTGGTTAATATTCTCAGAGAAGGGCGTAATGTGCGCCATTATTTTGACCCCCGTTGGGCAGTTTCTTCTCAATCCTTTACGCCGTTAGAGACTCAAAGGGCTAATAATGATTGTCTGATTTTCACTGAGGCTTTAGCTCATTTAGAATGTACTGTAGAACAAGTCATGCCTTTAGAGGGTAAGTGGTTAATTTACGCTAGGGTTAATCACGGTGATTTGTTAGAAACAAACGGAGTAACGGCTATTGTTCATTCTCATTAACCTAGGCTAAATGAATTATGAATTATGAATTATGAACTCCCCTGCTTCCCTTTCTTCCATTCTCCTCCTACCTATAGTTACTACATGAGTATCGTAAAACCCCATAATTGTCAATTATCCATTGTCAATTTGCCCTCATGACCCCACTTTTTCATCAACACCTGCCTATCCTTCCATTTCTTCCTCTGGATCGGTAACAGGTTGTTGATTATTAGGAATTGCCACCACGATAGCATCAATAACTCGACCAACGGTAACAATATCTAAACCAAGATCACTGGGATAAGTTTGCCCTTTTGGTACGATAGCGCGCCGAAACCCCAGTTTGGCCGCTTCTTTTAACCTTAATTCCATTTGGGAAACCAAGCGCACTTGCCCCCCCAAGCCGATCTCGCCAATTAACACCGTGCGCGGATCGACTACTCGATCTCGAAAACTAGCCACCAAAGCGATTGCCATGCCCAAATCGGCTGCCGGTTCTTCTACCCCTAACCCTCCGGCTGAAGCCATATAAGCATCTAATTTGGAAAGGGGAATGCCCACTCGTTTTTCTAATACTGCTAAAATTTGTTGTAAACGGTTGTAGTCAACGCCAGTGGTAGAACGGCGTGGGGATGTATAACTGGTGGGGCTTACTAAAGCCTGTAATTCTACGACAATAGACCTCGTGCCTTCACAGGATACGATGGTGGCGGTGCCGGGCGCTTGTTCGTCTCGACTACTTAAAAATAATTCGGACGGGTTGGAAACTTCCACTAAACCATGATCGACCATTTCAAAAATACCGATTTCGTGGGTTGCACCAAAACGATTTTTGACAGACCTTAATAAACGATGGGAAGCATAGCGATCTCCCTCAAAATATAGCACTGTATCCACTAAATGTTCTAAAACTCTTGGTCCGGCAATAGCGCCCTCCTTCGTGACATGACCGACAATAAATAAGGTAATACTTTCCCTTTTTGCCACTTGCATTAATGCAGAAGTACATTCGCGCACTTGGGAAACGGAGCCGGGCGCTGAAGTGATGGAAGAAAAATGGAGGGTTTGAATACTGTCAATAATTGCCACTTGAGGCTTGAGGGATTCTAATTCCTTGAGAATTTCCTCTAAATCAGTTTCTGGCATGACATAGAGATTAGGTTGTGAGGCGATGGTTTGGGCTTTGCCTGTGCCGTTTTCAGTGGTTTTTTTCCCATTACCATTCTGCTTATGTTGTTCTGACTCTTGTGGTTGATGGTGGAGGGCGCCTACCTGTAAACGAGTAGCCCGTAATTTGATTTGCTGTCCTGACTCTTCAGCCGATACATATAAAATACGAGGTAAACGTAAAGATAATTGGTTGGCGGTTTGCAATAAAAGAGTTGATTTACCAATACCCGGATCCCCACCAATGAGAACTAATGAACCGGGGACAATACCTCCCCCCAAAACTCGGTCTAATTCATGATAACCTGACTCGATGCGCGGTTGTTCTTCTTCGGTAATGTCAGAAAATTTAACCGATGCCCTTGGTTTTGCTTCCGTTTCCCTTTGGCTATTATTTCTCGTTTTGGATTGCCAGCCAGCTCGACTAAAACTAGCTCCTACGTTATTATTGGGGTTAATGACCTGTTCTTCCAAACTACCGTAAGTATCGCAAGTGGGGCATTTTCCAAACCATTGTAGAGATTCTGAGGCACAGACATTACAGATATAAACAGTTTTTGTTTTTGCCATTTTTAACCCGATCACTTGCACTACTTTGATTATGTCGATCTTTTTTCTCTCTGCAACAGATTGTAAATGTTTATTAAGTTAAGTTATTGTTAAGTGATGATGGAGGGCGCTTTTTTAAATTCTCACAGTCATTAATTAACCCATTTTCTACATTTTTTATACCCTGAAAATCTGATAATGGTTCTGCATTGCTCCAAATACGATCATTGGTCGAATCATAATTCTATAGTTTACAAATATATTTTTCCAACTGTTGAAATTATGCCAATCTTCATGTTTTTCTTTCACTGTTAAAATAAAAATGTTGTTGTTGAAGAAAAATATGACTTTACTTGGCAATGTTATTTGGTTAATTTTTGGTGGTTT
Organism: Cyanobacterium sp. T60_A2020_053; assembly: GCA_015272165.1. Taxonomy (NCBI): domain Bacteria; kingdom Bacillati; phylum Cyanobacteriota; class Cyanophyceae; order Chroococcales; family Geminocystaceae; genus Cyanobacterium; species Cyanobacterium sp. T60_A2020_053. The sequence goes on along the minus strand of JACYMF010000086.1, from coordinate 2,579 downwards.
TATTAGTGGTGTGGGTTATATTCTGGGTGGTTTAAGTCTTTGCTTAACTATTATTGGTATTCCCTTCGGATGGCAAACCATCAAGTTAGGAGTAGCAACCATGACACCTTTTGGTAAAAAAGACATGGTTTCTCCTGATTACTCTAACCCTATTAACACAATTTTTAATGTAATTTGGTTATTTTTATTTGGCTGGGAAATAGCTTTATCTCACCTGATTCATGGCTTAATTTTGGCCATTACAATTATTGGTTTACCGTTTGCAAAACAACATTTTAAATTAATTCCGATTGCTTTATTTCCCTTTGGAAGAGATTTAGCTTAGTTTACCTGAAAGTGAAAAAAACTCAGGCAAAAGCGCCCTCCACCTCATATCCAGTTGCAAAGTTGAAGCAAAAATTTAAACTAGGAAGGGTTGGAGGAGAGGGAGAAGAATTACTAACTTGTTACCTCAATGGAATTAACCCCCCTTTCATCATTCATGGACAAAAACCAAGGCTCATTTTGCGTGAAAATAATATCCACCGTCATGTTAGGATACTTCTGTAATAATGGATCGGTGAGGTGCACCCTCCACCCATCCATAGTCGCTATCGTCACATCCTGCGCCCCCACAGGCAACAACCAATAAAAGTGTAAATAAAGAGAATTACCCACTTCCGTCATTCTCAGTGCGTATCGCTGACAAGGAAAATTAGTCAAACTATCGGCAATCATACCGTTAATAGTATTTTGAATCTCAGGAGAAGCCGAACCAAGCATCAACTGTTTTAGACTACCAGAAATGATCATAATGGGTATGGGAAAAGCAATTAACACCAAAATTGTAACGATGGTGGGGTCAGCATAAGGCACAAGCCAATCAAAATCAGTTTTTCCTAAAAATGTCGCAATGGAAAATGATACCCCCACTGCCACGGAAATCATACCGTTAATCAACCAATTTTTAGCGTCCACGTTAACAATGGGCGAATTGGTCTTTTTTGCCAAAATGTTCTGAATGAAGGCAACCACGAGGCACACAACAGACGCTATGACGGCATAGAGAACTGCTATCCCCGTGTTTGACGGGCGCCCACCGTGAAACAACGCACCAATGGCTGAGGTAAGAGCAAAAAGAGATACCCCAAACATCAATAAACCCTTACAGAGATTGAGTAAAGGGACAAAACCAGCATAACCAAAATTAAAAACCTTATTTTCAGATTTTTGGGTTAACCAAATAATCCACAAAGAAGCAGAAGCCATGATGAAATTCACCATGTTGAAAAATCCGTCTAACATTACCGCATCCGATTGAATCCAGATACCAAAACTAATGCCAAAAATTGACATTATAAATGTTGTACCGATAGAAAGATAAATCGACTTTTGTTCTAATTGACGATAATTATCGCTATGCATAATTTTATTATTTTGTTACTTTGAAAAATATATTTATTGTTAGTTTTAATTAGTTATTATACTTAATAACTATTTTGTAATTAACTATGAGTTTCCATGCTAGAATTTATACTTAAATAAATCTTTGCTTTTAAATTTAATCTATATTTTCTCCATAAAGTCATCATTTTTCATGATTTTTCTTGAGTTGGTGTAAAGAAATATTACAAAAATTGCTAAAAATGTGTCAAAAATAAAAACTACATTAAGAATTAAGGAGATTAACAATAACCAACAGTAAAATTAAGCTAAATCACATAGCTAAGATTAGTGGATTTAACCCGAAGTAATTGTCACAATCCTGATCAGATTAAAGTAATTACTTTCCATTGCTTGGTATATAAAAAAATCGCTTAATTTTTAATTTTAAGGATGCTTTCATGGTTTCAACGATCAATCAATCAAATAAGATAGATTACTCCCCAAGGGATCAAAAAGGGAAAGTTGCCTTCTATGTTCTATTGTGGAAACGAGACGGAATTTCCCTCGATCTTTTTGATGAATACTGGAAGGATGTACATGGGCCAGTGTGCGCCCGTCTCCCCGGTCAATATCAATACTGGCAATTACACGTTGCCCACAATGAGGGGGATTTTGCCCTCCTGTGGCGGGTTTAAGTTCTCGTTTTGATCCTGCGGATAATTTTGATGGTATCGCTGAGTTGACTTTTACCGATGAAAACCAGCGCACGACATGGTTTACGGCGGCTGGAATTTTAATGGATGATGAGCGCAATATCTTTAAAAAAGCCATCGGTTATACCACCAGTGCGGGTAATTCCATCACCTATGTGGATGGTATCCCTGATGGTACTCCTAATGGGGTGACGGGCGCTGTTAAATTCCACACCATGCTCAGAAAACAACCTCATATCTCGGTGGAACAATTCCGCACTTATCTGCGCGATGTGTTTGCTCCAACGGTGAGTAAATCTTCCTCGGTGTTAAAATTGCGTTTGCACTTATTTGATGCCATCGATAATTCTCGCCCTGATGCCGCCGGAGTGGTACATTCCGAAACGCCCGGTAAAGAGTATGAGGGCGCTTTTGAACGTTCGTTGCGACAGTCCCCAATCTCAGCAAAGCGGATTGGGGAAGGATAGCGACACCCTTATTTATTTCCCCCCTTCTTGATTT
>JACYMF010000085.1 GCA_015272165.1 Cyanobacterium sp. T60_A2020_053 | reverse complement strand
CATGTACGGTTTTGTATGGGAGGGGAGTGAAGCGATTCACTTCTCGACCCCTAATAAAAGAAAAAGCAGAGAAATTTGCCAAAATAATACAGGAACATTGGAAGATAGAAAATAAGTTACATTGGGTAAAAGATGCAATATTCAGAGAGGATCAAAGAGGAATAAAGGATAAAAAAGCACAAGAAAAAATATCAATAATAACAAGTATAATTATTAATTTTTAAAAAGTAATAGGTTTTGAATCAATAAAAGAAAGAATATATTGGTTCAGGAAAAAATGGAAGATGCTATTAACAAATTCTAATATAATTTAAAGAAAAAAGAAGTTAATAAGCAAAAAAAGACTGAAGAAAAAAGTCTATGACGAAGTTAAAACAAGATATACAGAGATTAATATTGCTAAAAATAAGAAAAGAAAAAAAGAAGTAATGTAATTAAAAAATAAAATGATAAAATAAGAAAAGAAAAAAAGAAGTAATGTAATTAAAAAATAAAATGATAAAATAAGAAAAGAAAAAAAGAAGTAATGTAATTAAAAAATAAAATGATAAAATAAGAAATAAAAATGAGATTTTTAAAAAGGTTATTAAAATTAGACTTTGCAAAAATCCTGCTTCTCAAAGGGAGGAAGGGATAGGGGAGTAAAAGAAAGGTGGCGCGCGCCGCCGTTTTTAATCATCAATCATGAAGGTTTGAAAAAAAATAATGGCTAGAGTCAATTAATCCCTTAAAATTAAGCTGATATAAATATTAACTTAAAATTATTACCATGCGGATTTTAGCCCTAATACCGGGGGGAATTGGAGACCAAATTTTATTCTTCCCCACCCTGAAAACCCTCAAAGAAAAATACCCTCAAGCCGTTATTGATGTTATTGTTGAGCCTCGTTCCAAAAACGCCTATCGAGTCTGTCAGCACGTTAAAGAAGTGTTACTATTTGACTATAAAGATCGTAACGGCTTGGCAGATTACCTCAATCTTTTAGGGATGATTCGAGATCGAGAATATGAAGTTGCCGTTAGTTTAGGTCGTAGTTGGGCAGTGGGTTTTTTACTATGGTTAAATGGTATCCCTACCCGTGTGGGCTATAAAAGCCCCAAATCTTGGTTTATTAGTAATCCTGTGCCATTGAATATGAATCAATATGCTGGATATATGTACCATGATTTGGTGACAGGTTTAGATATTCATACCCCATGCCCCGATTTATCCATTAACGTACCCAAAGAAGATATAAGCTGGGCAGAATCACAACAACAGAGCTTAGATATTAAAGGTCGTGGTTATATTTTAATTCATGGTGGTTCTAGTACCCTCGCCAAAACCAAAGGGCTTAATAAGATTTACCCCGTGCCAAAATGGCAGAGAATTGTGGAAGATATACAACGAAAACAACCTAATCTTCCCATTGTTCTGCTTAATGGTCCTGATGACCAAGAATGGACTAACGAAATGTTACAACTGTGTAATAATTTGAAAGTCATTAGCCCTCCTGATATTGGCAAATTGTCAGCATTTATTGCGGGCGCTAATTTGATGTTGTGTACAGATAGCGCGCCCATGCACTTATCGGTAGCGGTAGGTACTTATACTATTGCACTATTTGGTCCTACTCAAGCCGAAAAATTATTACCCACCAATCAAACTAAATTTGTCGGGATTCAATCCCTCAGCGATAACATTGCTGACATTCCCACCGATAAAATTTTGGAGAAAGTTTGGCAAAGCTAGATTTTTCCGCCTCAATTTGAGGCAAGAATGCCTGATAAGGGCAGGTTTCAGGTTGCAGGTTGCAGGTTTCAGGTGTGATGCTTATACATTAAAGAATTAAGCCAAATAGTGATTTTTCATAAATTACGCTTTTAACCTTTGCCCTTTGCTCTTTTAACCTTTGCCCTTTTTCGTTTTTGTAAAGATTTGATACTTTTATTTCAGGAAAGATACGAAAAATTAGATAATAGTTTGGCTGTAAAGCACTATTTAGCTTAATAGTATCAAGTTGTTATCTTGATTTTTCAATAATCACAGCAAATTATGATAAAAATTAATCTCTGACATTGGCAATGGGGTCAATATCAAGATTAAAATAACCAATAAATATTTATTACATAGTCAAATAAAATTATCTTTGGGAGAAAAAAATGTTACTGGATGCTGTAACTAGCTTAATCAAAAATTATGACGTCTCCGGGCGCTATCTGGATCGAGATGCCATAGATTCTTTAAAATCTTATTTCCAATCAGGCACAGAAAGAATCAAATTAGCTAATTTAATCAATGCTAATTCCCCTGAGTTGGTAAAAAATGCGGGGCGACAACTTTTTGAGGAAGTGCCTGAGTTAATACGCGCTGGAGGTAATGCTTACACCACTCGTCGCTACTCTGCTTGTCTTAGAGATATGGATTATTACTTGCGTTATGCTAGTTATGCCCTCATTGCAGGTAATACCAGCGTTTTAGATGAGCGAGTTTTGCAGGGATTAAGAGAAACTTATAATTCTCTTTGTGTGCCGATCGCACCTACCGTGCGCGGTGTACAAATTATGAAGGAAATGATCAAGGATATGGCTTTTAATGCTGGAATGGAAGATACTTCTTTTGTGGATCAACCTTTTGATCATATTACCCGTGAATTGAGCGAAGTTTCTATTTAATTTTTCTTTGTATGGATTGATTTTAATTGTATGTGGGTTGAACATTGTTCAACCCCTACGAGATTAATTTTTCTAGTGAATTAGTTTGATAATTGTAGTTTGTCTAAAGTGTCGAGAACTTCAGTGCTGTGAATTGCCGGGCGCACTCCCAAGAATTTAGCGACTAAAACCCCATCAGGATTGATAATATAAGTATGTCTCAAGGATCGACCACTTAACCATGATCCATAAACTTTGCTAATTGAACCATCAGTATCCGCTAACAGAGGAAATTTTAACCCCTCTGAGTCGCAGAAGTCTTCATGGGATTGCACATCATCGACACTAATACCGATAATTTCCGTGTTTCGGGCTTGATATTCAGCGTAATCTCGTTGAAATCTCTGGGCTTCAAGGGTACAACCGGGAGTGAAATCTTGGGGATAAAAATATACTACTAACCATTTCCCTTGATAGTCCGAGAGGGAAATTGTTGAACCCTGATTACTAGATAAACGGAAGGAGGGCGCTGGTTCATTTAGCGTGGGTTGCACACCGCCTAAAGCCATAGCAGACGAGGGATAGACCAAAAATGAGCTAATAATTAATACAATGGTTATGATAAGAAAGGATAATTTTTTAAGCATTTAATTAAATATTGTCTTGATTTTGCAAAATTTTACCGTTGCAATTATTATACTTTTTTGTGAGGTTTTCAAAATTTTTCTGGAATTTATTTTATATCATATTTTACATCTTCAGGAGTTACGCAAAAATTCTCAAAACTCTTGATTTTCCGTCAAGATTAATGGCTCAAACAATGAAAATTCTTCAAAATGCCTAAGTCCTGTTTTTATTCGCGCAACAAAGCTATACTCAAAAGTAAATCTTTGAATTTTTGATGATTATACTGTGTTTCTGTGGTCGATAATTGCTTTATCCTATTCAATTCTAAACGAATTTTTGTTAATTCTTCTTGCCAGTTTTTACCGAAAATATCAGTAATAAAAGAATGACGTAATAAACTAAAACTACATTGCAATCTTATCAACTCACCCATTAACAGTTGACAAGGAATAGTTAAACCACCAAAACCATAAGGAATAGTTAAATCATTAACTAAATTGTCTATTGTTTGATCAATTAAAGAATAAAAACTATGGGGTTTTTGTAAGGCATCTCTTAAATCATTTAGCCCGATATGAATATGTGATAATGGCAGTTGATTTAATTCTTTAGCTAATTTAATTGCATTTTTAGTTTCAATAACTATACCTAATCGGCAAGTATTATTAATTACATTTAACGCTCTTTCCACTTCTTGTAAAGAATCAATTTTAGGTAGCCAAATTTCATCAGCGCCCTCCGCGCTGGTACGATTATTGCTTCAGGTGCAAAAATAGCTGATCATGTTGTCATTAATAAAGGTGTAATTATTGGTCATGACACAGAAATCAAGAAATACTCAGTAATTCAACCGGGTGTCAAAATTGGTGGTCATGTAGTGGTGGGCGCTGGAGCAACTCTTGGAATTGGGTCTATAGTAAGAGAAGATATTAAAATTGGTGAATACTCCTTTATTGCAGCCGGTGCAGTAGTTCTCAAAAATGTTGAACCAAAGGTTTTAGTTGCCGGAATTCCAGCTGTTTATAAAAAACACCTCAATTAAACCAATTTAAAAGCCATGTTAAATCAGTCAAAACAAGAAATTCTTCAGGAAAGTTTATTCCAAATTGATGATCTCAATAGCTTAAATTTTACTAAAATGAAAGAAATTTTAATTAAAAATAAATTTGTCGCTATTCGTGGTTTGATTCTGCCTGAAAAAGTTCAATACGCTCTTAATAAAATAAGGATAAACTTCACTAAAAAAATGATCATCCCACTATGGGAGAATCACCCAACGAAGTTAAAAATAATTTTCAAAAAATTTCCGTAGGTAGTATTCACAGCGCCCACCACTCGAACAATTATTCTAGGTTATTAAGAACAATTTATAATCCATTATGGGCAGAAGATATTTACGATTTACACTGTATTTTCAGAGAAATGATTAAAGTAAGAAATCGTTTACTAGATAAACCAGACAACTTTGCCACCACTAACATTGACGAAGGTTTTTGGACCGCCTCAAGAATTCATCAATACCCTATGGGTGGTGGTTTTATGAGTCAACATAAAGATAAAACATTAACTAATTATGCACAACAAATAAACCTAAATTATTATCAACTACTATTGATAAAGCCCTCCTTACTCATTCTTGTACAGGGGCGCTGGAAATGGAGGAAGATGTTGTTTCTTTCATAGCGACCTAAAATGATTACTATAAATAGTTTATACTTTAGTTTGCCTTATTTCTTTGTTTAAGTACCGATAAGAATAAAAAAACAAAAAAGAGAGCCTACTAAGCTCTCTTTTCAAATCTTATGAATAAATGTAACTTAATCAGTTACTTAGTTATGATGACTATATGTAAACCAACAAATTACATTAGACCTAATTGGGCTAGAATTCCTTGTCCAGTTAATAACTCGGTGGCAATACCAATTACAAAACCAAGCATTGCTAAACGGCCATTCCAGTTTTCAGCGAAAGTGGTGAATCCTAATTTTCCTTTATCTTCCATGATTTTTCTCCTTGAGTAATGATCTTGTATTAGTCAACTAGTTGTTAACTAACTTAACATAGTTTTTCAAAGTTGACAACATTTCTTTACATTTTTTGTAAAATTTTTTTAGATGGTGCTATACACTTTTACAATAAAGCAATTAAGAACCAAGGGTTTGTCTAATAAAGCTTTTAATTTATTCAGCGCCCTCCACCTATTTTCCTTTTTTAAATTTTGGCACTAGAAACCTGAAATACTTTATTCAGCAAAGATGATATAACAAAGTTGATTGATAAGTCAACAGTTTACGATTGAGCAGTCAAAAAAACTAAAATTAGGGCTTCTGTCCATTCCACGGTAGCGCCATAAGTATCTCCCGTATGACCACCCAATTTATAGTTAAACCAAGCGCCCGTCACCCCAGCGATGACAAAACAGATAAAATTAATTAATATTATCCATAACCAATTTTGATCAAAGTAATAAAACTGCATCAAAACTAAGACAATAACACTAAAAAAACTAAAAATAAAATCTGGTGTTTGCAGTGATTCCTTTAAAAAAAATCCTTTTCCCTCTGGGCGTAAATAGGGATAAAAACCAATAGCCATTAATTGCGCTAATCGCCCCCAGACGGGCGCTAGAATCAAAGCTAAATAGGTATTATCGACCATTTCCGAAAGGGAAGCAACCTTGAGAAAAAAAACCACAATTCCTGCCATCACCCCAAAAGCGCCCGTCACACTATCCCGCATCACTTGTAAACGTTTTTCAGCATTAGTAACCGCTAAACCATCAGCAGAGTCCATCACTCCATCGAAATGTAGTCCCCCAGTGATGATTAACCATAGCGTCCCCAATACCACCGATGTAGTAAGAGGAGATATACCAAGAAAAATTAAGCCTTGATAAGCTAAAACCAGAAAACCAGCGATAATAAAACCGATATAAGGCAACCAACGGGGAATTTTCTGAAAATCAGGAGAAATGAAATTAGGACAAGGAATAGTCGTGTAAAAAATCAAAGCACCGCAAAAAGAGTTAAAAAAATTAGTCATAAGTTTGAAAAAGTACACAATTTATAAAAAACTTTGAACAAAATGGAAAAATTGAGTTAAGATTGTGTCGTAGCATACCGTAAAAAAGAAAATTTACTGATCCATTATGGTTAGTAAACGGTAATGGAGATTGTTAAAAATCACAAATTTAAAAAATCTACGACCATAAAAACTAACTGCTTCCTTGAAAAGTTCAGGCATTAAGTTTCAATAGTTAAGGTTTTTTAATGTTTATAACAATCACAAATTGTTAAATTATACTGGAATTGTTAGCACCAAAACCCCGTTAAAAATGGCAGAAGGTGTTTCAGCTACCGTGCCTAAAATTAACATGGTGGGCTACTGCAAAAAATTAGTATAGATAATTGTAAGCGAAAAAAAGGGTTAATATTATGAATCATCATCAAAATTTCGGTTCTTTACCAGCGCCGTGTATAGTCGAATCAGGTATATTAGTAAATAAAGATGATATCAAAAGACTAATCAATGATTTGACTCATGTTCGCTACATCCATACTTTAGATGGGCGAGTGCAAAATGAAGGTAAAGGGTGGATTTTAGAGGTGTTTAATGATTCAACCCAAGCCACAATGGTAGTTAATAACAGTCTCTACATCAATATTCAAAGTTTTGACTATTTACAGCTTAAACAGATTTCACCCCAAGAGTCTTATTTTGATTTAGTGCAAGATAACCGTATTTTAAGATTGATTCCCCTTGTCGTTACCAATCAGGAATCATCACCAACGCAAGATTTAAGTTTTGATAACCTCGAAGCTATGTTAAGCGAGGTTTTAGCAGCCAAATGGGATGTACAATTAGATGATGAATTTTAAAACAATGGATGATAGGTTAAAAGGGCAAAGGGCAAAGGGCAAGGGGCAAAGGTTGAATAAATTATGAGTTATAATCCCTCTGCTTCCCTTTCTCCCCTGCTTCCCCTTCTCCCTGTCTTCCTAGCAAAATTAAATGAGTCAAAACTTTTCCTACCAAGTCGAAGCTACCTGTAGCCAAACCAAGGCGCGCGCCGGCGTATTCCAGACACCCCATGGGGAAGTACAAACCCCAAAATTTATGCCCGTTGGCACCGTTGGCACAGTAAAAGGCATTACCCCACGACAGCTAAAGGAGATGGGCGCTGAAATGATTTTGGGCAATACCTATCACCTACATTTGCGCCCCGGGGAAGACATCGTGGCAAAAGCAGGGGGATTACATGGTTTTATGGCATGGCAACAACCGATTTTGACCGATTCGGGCGGTTTTCAAGTATTTAGTCTCTCTGAATCACGAGAAATCTCTGAAGAAGGGGTAAAATTTCGCTCTCCCTTAGATGGGCGTATAATTAACATGACTCCTGAGCATTCTATTCATATTCAAAATGCGTTAGGTGCTGATGTAATTATGGCATTTGATGAATGCCCTCCAGCTACCGCTACCCGTGAAGAAGTGGAAATTGCCACGGCGCGCACCTATCGCTGGTTAAATCGTTGCATAGAAGCCCATCAAAACACTGATAAACAGGCATTATTTGCTATCGTGCAAGGGGGCATTTTTCAGGATTTACGCACCCAAGCGGTGCATGATTTGACAAAACTGGATTTACCCGGTTATGCCATTGGGGGGGTGAGTGTGGGGGAAAAACCGGAGTTAATCCATGAAATTGTCCGTAACACAGCGCCCCTCTTACCAGTCAATAAACCTCGTTATCTTATGGGAGTAGGCACTTACAAGGAAATGGTTATCGCCATTGCTTCAGGCATAGACTTATTTGATTGTGTTATTCCCACTCGTTTAGGCAGACATGGCGCGGCAATGTTGGCAAGTGGGCGCATTAACCTACGCAATGCCCAGTATAAGGAAGATTTTACTCCCATTGATTCAAATTGTTCTTGTTATACCTGTCAAAATTTTAGCAAAGCATATCTTAATCATCTCGTCAGAGCAGGAGAAATGTTAGGTTTTATTTTGATTTCTTTACATAATCTCCATGAGATGGTGCAATTTACCAATAAAATTCGCGCTTCTATCCTCAATGATACTTTTCTGGAAGATTACGGGCGCTGGTTATCTTAAAAAAAGGGAAAAGTTAAAAGGGCAAAGGGCAAAAGTTTAAAGGCTTAACTCTTTAATTTATAAGCATTTCACCTGACACCTGACACCTGACACCTAACACCTCCCCTCAACAACCCCTAAATATTTAGTTTATTGATCGATGGGATGAAATCCACACTAGAATTAAATTAATATTTTGCTAAATTAAAAACAGAGACTAAGTAAAAATAGATTAATTATTAATAATTTATTGAAATAAAAAGGGTTATGGCAAGTACAGATTTTAAAGATTATTATTCCGTTTTAGGTGTTAGTAAAAATGCCAGCGCCGATGAAATCAAGAAGGCTTTTCGTAAATTAGCCGTCAAATATCATCCAGATCGCAACCCTGACAATAAACCAGCCGAAGAAAAGTTCAAAGAAATTAGCGAGGCTTATGAAGTATTAGGAGATGCAGATAAACGGAAAAAATATGATCAATACGGGCGCTATTGGCAACAAGTGGGGCAGTCTAATTCTAATCAATCTCCTTGGAGTGGTGGCACGGCGACGGGCGCTGGAGTAAATTTTGATGGTTTTGATTTTAGTCAATATTCTAATTTTGACGAATTTATCGATCAACTTTTAGGACGTTTTTCCACTAATTCTCGTCCTAATTATAATACCCGAAATAATGCAGGGTTTAATGATTTTGGCGGTTTTGGCGGGCAAACTTCCGCTAATGTTGACGTAGAAAAAACCATTAATTTAACTTTTTCTCAAGCCTTTCGAGGGGTTGAAACTAAAATCAATCTTGGCACAGAAACCGTCACAGTTAAAATCCCCCCCGGTGCCAAATCTGGGACAAAAATTCGTCTGCGCGGTAAGGGCAATTTTAATAGTATCACTCAACAAAGGGGCGATCTTTATTTAGTGGTTAATTTGAAAGCCCATGATTTCTTTTCTTTTGAAGATGATAAGTTAGTTTGTGAATTACCTATTTCCCCTTCTGAAGCGGTTTTGGGGGCAGAAATTTCTGTGCCTACTCCTGATGGTAATGTTAATGTGAAGATACCTGCTGGTATTAAGCATGGGCAATCTCTACGGTTAAAGGGTAAGGGGTGGAGTAGTGCGAAGGGCGCTAGGGGTGATTTGTTAGTAAAAATTGCCCTCATTACTCCTACTAATATTAGTATTCAAGAAAAAGAATTGCATCAAAAAATTCAAGAAATTACTAATTTTAATCCCCGTCAATCTATGGCTAACATAAAATTATAATTTACATCAAATTAGCTCAATTAATAGGGTAATGGATAATTAAGTAATTAATCAAAATTGAGTATAGCAATCAAGAATGATTCATGAGATATTTAAAAATAAAGAAGATTATGGCACAATCTATTAAACAAGGGGTTTAAACTCCTTGTCATCAAAAATTAGGGTGTGCTGAATAAATCAAAACTCTTGCTAAACAAAAGTTTTAAGTACAATAAAATCTTAAAAAAGTGCCAAAAACAGCCTTTTTTACCACAAAATGCCCTTTTTTTTTACCCTACAGCGCTTTTCTAATGAATAAACCACATTTTTTATGTCTCGCAAAGGCGCAAAGACGCAAAGATAATATTTGTAATAATCCAAAGTGTGGTTTAACGAAATGAAAACTGCTGTAATCAAAAACGATTGTTGCAAAATAGCAATTTATTTAAACTAACCGCGTTGCTAAAGTCTTTGATTTATAAGTATTTGATACTTTTCCCTTTTTCCTACCTCAACGACATCATTTTTTTCTAAACCCTATCGATAGATTAACTTTCTTGATCATAATAATAAAAACCTTTTTGCGGTTGCCATACCAGCGCCCTTCCCCCTGACAATGAATATAAATTTATTGACAAATTAGCTAATTGCTCTGCTAATTTCGAGTTAATATTTTGATAGGTAATAATATTTTGTGGTTGTATTTGCTGGATATTTTCTGTGGTTAAATTTTCCCCTGAAATAATTAAATTGTCAATGTTATTCGGAAAAGTTTGCATATCTTGATATTCTTTTAATAGCAACCATTTTTCTTGATTTAATTCCCACTGTACTATATTTTCAGAATTATCTATATTTTTCAATTTAATCGAATTTGCACTTATTTTCTCTTGATTTTTAAGATTAATAAATTGAGTTAAATTATTTAATGCTATTTGACTATTTTGGTCATCATTATTAATTGCTAGGTCTAAATTATTAATACCTTGATAGCTAAAAAAACTTTTTAAAGTATAATTTAAAAAATCTTTATTAGGTAAATTAATTAAGTAATTATGACGTTGATTTTGAATAACAATTACTGGAATATCAGCGCCCTCCATCATAGTAATTTGTACTAGGGATAATTTTTGATATATTAACGGGAAAATAACTAAAGTGAGACTGAATAAACCTAGCCACATCCAGCGTTTTTGCCAAAAAGGAAAAGTCCAAATCAATAAATAAATAGTATAGATAACTAAAATGATTATTAAAGATAAATTACCAATGGCAAGGGAAGCAAAAGGTAAATTATTAACGATATTAACTAAATGAATTAATAGCCAAGTAAAAGGAAATAAAATAAGGGTGAGGGCGCTGGAAATTACCGGCAAAAATAAACCCAAAAAACCTGTAATCATACCGCCTAAACTAATAATTAAAACAAAAGGAGTAGCGATAATATTAGTGATAACACTATATAAAGAAAGACGATTAAAAATATAACCTTGTAATGGTAAAATCCAGATAGTGGCAGACAAAGGTACAGCAATTAAATTAGCTATGGTAGGGGGTAAAAAATCCAAACGAGAAATGATAGAGGGTAGAGTAATAATTAAGCCAAAAGTAGCCAAAAAACTGAATTGAAAACCAATATCCCATATCCACAAAGGATTAATTAACAACAAAATTACCGCACTCAACAACAAACTTGGTAACACAAGGGAAGGGCGCTGTAAAATTATTCCTAGTAACACCGCTAATCCCATCAAACCAGCGCGCATCACCGAAGGAGAAAAACCTGTGATGGTAACATACATCAGAAGGGCGCTAATACCGATGGAAAACCTCACCACAGGGGAAAACTTATCAGTTAACGAGAGAATTACCCCCAACAAAAGGGAAACATGAAATCCAGAAGCCGCCAAAACGTGCGACAAACCAGCATCTCGAAAACTATCTTGCAAATAAGCAGGTAAATCAACCCCTCGACTACCAATCACCATGCCACTAACCAATAAACCATCAGGAATGTTTAAATAGCGCACGTGGGTTTGAATGATTCTTTGTCGTAGCCAAAAAATACTTTGTTGATAGGCGTTACCAAATTTTTCTAATTTCACTTCTTGCGCCGTAAAACCAGTAAAGATGCCTTGTCTTGCTAAAAAGTTGGCAAAATTAAACCCTCCCGGTGAAGTGGAAGGGGAAGGTTGGTATAGTTTGCCGATTATCTTTATTTTCGTCGAAGGGAATAAATTTTGGGTGGGGAGGAGGGGCGCTGTCACATAAATTTTTCCTGTTTTCGGTTGGTTTTGATAGCTTTCTACTGCTAAAATAAATCGTCTTTTTTCACTGCGATTAACTTGAGGTGAAGTGATGATTTTGCCTGTTATTTCTACGGTTTCATTCTCATAATTTGTTAATTCATAACTAATATCAGAATCTAAGATATTAGGTAGGCGTAATTGGTAATGGTGGTGGGCGCTGACTATTACCATACCTGCAATAATCAACCATTTTAATGATGGCATTTGCTTATTTATCTGTTGACAAATTACGCCAATTATGGTAGTAAAAACAAGAATAATTAAATAAAGTAATCCATAACCATTAGAAAGATTTAACCAATCAAGATCAATTCCTGTCAATAATAAACCCAAAATGTAAGCTAATAAAACTAAATAAACTGATTTTTGTTCTCTAGTTAACATAATGGTTTTACACAAAATTGCGATATAAATTAAAATAATTTATTATCTTTTTTATAACTCGAAATATAACTCAATTTCTAATAGGTTGGGTTAACGAAGTATAATATCAACTTCGCTTGATCCATTACAAATTAGTAATATTAACATCTTAGTTCAATTTATTGAACGATAACGCTATTGGTTCCGTGTAATTCACTACACAGTGGGTAAAGTGCGAAGACAGAATCTATTTGTAACAGATTATCCGAACTTGATATAACTCAACAAAATATTTTATCCATTGTCAATTATCCATTAATCTCATTAAGCCACTTATCTTGATCTGATGTATCCTTACCAATGGCAAGATAAAAATGGTCTTGACGATCAATTATAATAACTTCCTGCCCACGATGGGGAATAACCAGCGCCCACCCCGGCAAACAAACTTCCACCGTTACCAAATTACCCATATTATCAATAATATCCGCTTGGGCTACCTTATCATCCTTTAAGTAAGGTAACTTAGTAGAAGTAACTTGACCCACACAACCAATTAAACGATCGCCATCGATTTCTTCACCGAAATTAGCGAAAATTTTGCCAATGGGAATAGATAAAACCCTACCCAACCACACACTAAAAAGAAAAGAAAATATAAAAATAATCATAGCAGGAATGCCAGTGGGGAGGGCGCCCGTCACCCCACCCACCAGCACATTCATTAACCAACCAGAAACTCCCCAAGCACAAAAATCCATAGCTAAGAGAATAATTAGCGGACTTTTTCCCACTCCTAACCATGACAAAAAAAACAGAAAATTACTTTCCAAACCTCCGTCAACATCCCCATCAATATCAACCTCCATATCACTTTCAACATCTCCATCAATATCTATATCCTCATCTTCTCCCCCCCCCGTGAATATCACCAGAAGAAACAGAAAAATACCGATACCTAAAAAAATCCAATAGATTAAATTAGCTATATCAAAAAGCATTTATACATCTCCATGATTGAAAGTGAATAGAAAAAAGCATTAAAATAAAAAATGCCCACCAGCGCCCTTCAACCCACCATAAGGCAAAAAGACACCAGCAGACACAATTAAGGTTTATAGAAAAAGAAATAAGCCTAGAACAAACCTAAAGTTAAAGACTTATCAATGGGGAATACAGACCCAGCACCCAACCAA
Organism: Cyanobacterium sp. T60_A2020_053; assembly: GCA_015272165.1. Classification (NCBI taxonomy): domain Bacteria; kingdom Bacillati; phylum Cyanobacteriota; class Cyanophyceae; order Chroococcales; family Geminocystaceae; genus Cyanobacterium; species Cyanobacterium sp. T60_A2020_053. The sequence continues at coordinate 7,980 of JACYMF010000085.1, read as the reverse complement.
AGAGTAACTAAAGTACCGAATAAAAATACAGTCATCGCAATAGGGCGACGGAAAGGATTTTGGAACTTGTTAACACTTTCAATGAAAGGCACTAACATTAAACCTAAAGGAATAGCCGCTTGACAAGCAATACCAAGAAGTTTATTAGGTAAAACGCGCAAAATTTGGAACACAGGATACAAATACCACTCAGGTAAAATTTCCAAAGGAGTAGCAAAAGGATCAGCAGGTTCGCCAATCATAGCAGGGTCTAAAATAGACAAACCAACGATTAAACCCAAAGCCCCTAAAATACAAACAGGGAACATATAGAGAATATCGTTAGGCCATGCCACCTCACCATAATAGTTATGACCCATATTTTGAGCCAATTTAGCTCTTAACTTAGGATCATTGAGGTCTGGCTTTTTGATTAATTGAGAATTAGGGTTAGACATAACTAAAAATTGTCTCCTCAGTCGATAAACGATGAAAAATAATACGGAATGATTCCTATTGTAGCTCGATTGTTACGGTACAAAGTATAAACAGAGCTAAAAATTGACCAAGACGACAATCAGTTATCGACCATCGCCTTAACTCAATCAACTACCACTTACAAAGGACCAGAAATACCTTGCTTACGGATTAAGAGGAAGTGTAATAACATAAACACCGCCATTAACCAAGGTAAAACAAAAGTATGGATAGTGTAAAAACGGGTCAAAGTAGCTTGACCAACACTAGCACCACCTCTAAGTAGTTCTACCATTTGATCACCCACCACAGGAATAGCCGCAGGTACACCAGAAACGATTTTAACCGCCCAGTAACCAACTTGATCCCAAGGTAAAGAATAACCAGTTACACCAAAAGAAACGGTAATTACCGCCATGGTAACACCCACAATCCAAGTCAACTCACGGGGTTTCTTGAAACCACCAGTTAAATAAACACGGAAAACATGGAGAATTAACATCAATACCATCATACTGGCAGACCAGCGATGGATAGAACGAATTAACCAGCCGAAATTAACCTCGTTCATAATAAATTGAACAGAGTTAAACGCTTCGGCAACGGTAGGTTTGTAATAAAAAGTCATGGCAAACCCAGTGGCAAACTGAATTAAGAAGCAAGTTAGGGTAATACCGCCCAAGCAATAAAAAATATTGACATGGGGAGGAACATACTTACTACTAATATCATCAGAAATCGCTTCTACTTCGAGGCGATCATTAAACCACTTATAAACTGAAGAATCGGTTACTTGTTTTGTAAACATTAAGCCGTCAATAATGAATGAATGATTGATTATTATATTGGACAACTCCTCTACCCAAAGGTGCGAGGATTCTTGGGTTGAATAAGTACCTTAACATTACGAACATAATATATTACGTCCCTTTATTTTGGTCTTACACACTCGTATCTAGTTGGACACAAATATTACTACTTATGCCAGTTAGCAGAGCCACTCCCCAAGCGTTAATTTCGATGTGTCCCACCGTATCTAATTGCTATACGCTTACTGTGTTTAAGTTTAACACAATTATGACCTAAAAGGCAGGGTTTGAAACCCTCGATTTTTTTCAACAATTATTCAATTACCGCAGAAGCACCGGGTAAAACACAGCAATTTACTTCATCAAGACAAATTTTGCCCCACTGTAGCGCCCACCGCACCAACTCAACTCGATTATCAGTTTTTGTTTTCGTGAGAATATTACTAATATGATTATCCACCGTGCGCTTACTGATTTCTAACTTATCAGCAATATCATGATTAGTTAAGCCAGTGGCTACTAGCTCTAAAATTTCTAACTCCCGTGGAGATAAGTTGTTATTTTCTGTACCGTTGCCACTAGACATACTTTCCGACGTTATAATTAAGCGATAAGTACATTTTATCATATTTTTACCATAAAACTTATGGAATTATGAATTATGAATTATGAGTTATGAATTAATAATTTTTTTGTGAATTATCAATTGTTGATTAATCTACCGAGTCTTGAGTGCCATCAGTACCAACATAAACCAAGCCCTGCTCAATTTTCATCGTCACAAAACTAGCATCTCGAATCACTTTAGTAGCGCCCTTCACCCCCACAATAACAGGGATACCTAAACGCATCCCAATTTGAGCGGCGTGAGACCTTACCCCCGGTTCTTCGGTAATAATACCACTAGCCAAACGCATGGCATCTACATATTGACTATCGGTACTTTTTGCCACTAAAATATCTCCCTGAGTAAAATTACTCAAATTACTGATACTTTGTACTACTTTAGTTCTACCGGTAATGACCCCTTGACCGATACCAATACCCTCAGTAAGTAAACCCTTGACAATTTCCACCTTAATCAAATCAGTTGAACCAGCTACCCCCTGTAAGGTACCAGCCGTCATCACCACCACGTTACCATCTTCCAATAGATTTTGTTCTCGTGCTACCTCAATGGCAGAATTAAATACTTGTTTCAACCCCGGCATATCTAGCAACAATAAAGGTTTAACTCCCCATACCAATTGTAACTGACGGGAAACACTAACATGAGGGGTTATAGCAAAAATCGGAGTTTGAGGGCGAAATTTTGATACATTACGAGCTGTAGAACCAGTTTTAGTTAAAGTCATAATGGCACTAGCATTTAACTGCTTGGCAATTTGTGCCACAGCGCCCGAAATCGCATTAGGAATATTCTGACTATCCGCCACCGCAAGGGCATTTGTCACCAAAATATCTCGCTCCGCTTCAATGCGTTTAGCGATTTTAGACATGGTTGCTACCGCTTTGACGGGATATTTACCCACCGCCGTTTCATTGGATAACATTACCGCATCAGTACCATCAAGGATAGCATTAGCCACATCAGAAACCTCCGCCCGAGTAGGGCTAGGGCTATTTGCCATACTATCTAGCATTTGAGTAGCCGTAATGATAGGGATACCGAGACGATTAGCCGTACGAATCAAGCGTTTTTGTAAAATCGGCACATCTTCCGCCGGTAACTCTACCCCTAAATCACCCCTTGCCACCATTACCCCATCACAAAGCGCCAAAATTTCTTCCATTTGTTCAATGGCTTCGTGTTTTTCAATTTTGGCAATAACTGGAGTGGATTTTCCAGCACTAGCAATTAAATTTTTAATTTCGATCATATCTTCTGGATTGCGCACAAAACTCAAAGCTACCCAATCCACCCGTTGATCTAAACCAAACATCAAATCTTTTTTATCTTTTTCCGTGAGGGCTTTAACGGAGAGATAAACATTAGGAAAATTCACCCCTTTATTACTAGAAAGAGTACCACCCACAACCACTTGACAATGAAGGTCTTTATTCTCCAAGTCAATTTCTTTAACTACCATCTCCACCCTACCATCATCGATGAGGATACGGGCGCTGGGAGGAACTTCTTCCGCTAAATATTCGTAACTAATGGAAGCAATATTTTGGTCACATTTTACCTCCCTACTGGTCAGAATATAATGATCGCCCTCATTCAAGTCAATAGAACCGCATTCATATTTCCCTAACCTAATTTTAGGTCCTTGTAAATCTTGTAAAATGCCGATGGGGTGATTTAGCTCATTTTCCACCTGACGAATTAAACGAATGCTACTTTGATGCACCTCATGGCTACCATGAGAAAAATTGAGACGAAAAGTATTAGCACCCGCCAAAATCATTTGGCGTAGAGTTTCCGCATTAGCACAAGCAGGACCCACGGTGGCAACAATTTTAGTACGGCGGGAAAATTTCTCAGACATCACCTAATGTTCTCGATATAATGTGATTGCTTATTATACATTAGCAGTGGACATGAATAGTTAATAATGAATAATTAATCATCTCTCTATTCTCCCTCTGCTTCCCTTTCTTCTTTCATTAAAAACAATCAACACTTATTACTTTTTACTTATTACTTTGTCTCAACTAAAAATTTGACAATGAAGCACTACTTTCTCCCCCCAGCGCCCTGCGCCGAAAATCCGATTTCTAATGGTTGTCGAAAAAAGTTATCATTAACTCAACAATTCCTAGATTTAAGAGTCAATTAAGTATAATTCCCCTCATAAATTTAAAGGAAAGATAAGATATTGTTACAATTAGCAAAGAAACTTAAAATAACTAAATATTAAAACATCATGGATCGTACAGGAGTATTATTATTGAACTTAGGTGGTCCAGAAAAAATAGAGGATGTGCGTCCTTTCCTTTATAACCTTTTTTCTGATCCGGAAATCATCCGCCTACCTTTTCCTTGGTTACAAAAACCCCTCGCTTGGTTAATTTCCACCCTCAGAAGCAAAAAATCACAAGCTAATTATGCTGAAATCGGTGGTGGTTCACCTTTACTGCAAATTACTGAAGCCCAAGCTCAAGCCTTACAAATAAAATTAGCTGATCAAGGGGAAGATATTAGGGTATATGTAGGAATGCGCTATTGGCATCCTTTTACCGAAGAAGCCATGGCACAAATTAAAGCTGATAATATTCAAAAATTGGTGGTTTTACCTCTCTATCCTCATTTTTCCATCAGCACAAGCGGTTCAAGTTTTCGAGTTTTAGAAGAAATGTGGAAACAAGACCCACAACTTCAACAGATTGAATATACATTGATTCCCTCTTGGTACGATCAAGAAAATTATTTAACTTCCATGGCTGATCTAATTAAACAAGAGCTAGAGCAGTTTACAACTCCCGAAAAAGTGCATATTTTCTTCAGCGCCCATGGCGTACCCAAAAGCTATGTAACGGAAGCCGGAGACCCTTATCAGGAAGAAATCGAAAAGTGTACTGATTTGATTATGGCTCATCTCAACACTAATAATCCTCATACTCTGGCTTATCAAAGTAAAGTAGGACCAGTGGAGTGGCTCAAACCCTATACGGAAGATGCTTTAATAGAATTGGGACACAAACAAATTAAGGATTTATTAGTAGTACCCATTAGTTTTGTGTCTGAACATATCGAAACCCTGCAAGAAATTGATTTAGAATATCGAGAAGTGGCAGAGGAAGCTGGAATCACTAATTTTAAACGTGTTCCAGCGCCCAACACCCATCCCGAATTTATCAATGCTTTATATAATCTTACGGTAGAAGCATTGCAACAAGAACCTCTCAGATTTGACCAAGTAACTCACCCTAAGAAAAATATGAAAATGTATCCTCAAGAACGATGGGAATGGGGTTTGACTACGGCGGCAGAAGTGTGGAATGGGCGCTTGGCTATGTTAGGTTTTATGGCTTTATTGATCGAGTTAATGAGCGGTCAAGGACCTTTACACTTTGTTGGTTTATTATAGTAACTTAGGGGTGGTCAAAATTTCAAAAGGCAAGGGGTTTAAACCCCTTGTTGTCCTTTTTAGGTCTTAAAAAGACCTATTTTTGCGTAACATCATTTTTGGGTAATCCGTTACAAAAGATTATATCTTCGCACTTTACCCACCGTATAATTCGTAAATGATCAAACGGACTTAATATAAATTATTTCGATTGGAAATGAAACAATAAAAATTCGGTATTATCTTCTTGAGCAGTAAGATTTAAAGATTCTTCATTGTTGATGGCGACACCATCTCCAGCGCCCGTCACCGTACCATTAACAGTTAATTTTCCTTTCACCACTTGTAACCAAGCGTAATCATTAAAGGAAAGGGAATAATCAAGGGTTTTTTCTTCCGTCAGAATTGATGACCATAAGTCAACATTTTGATGAATTTTAAGAGAATTATCTCGCCCATCAGGGGAAGCTAATAAACATAATTGATCTTGTTTTTCTGTAGGGGGAAATATTTTTTGTTCGTAACTAGGTTCTAAATTTTTAGTATCAGGTATGATCCAAATTTGCAGTAAATGTACAGGATTTTGCTGAGAATGGTTAAATTCACTATGCCGAATGCCAGTTCCAGCACTCATTCTCTGTACTTCACCTCTGGTAATAGTTTCACCATTGCCGATACTGTCTCGATGTTCTAATTCTCCGTCAACAACGTAAGTAACGATTTCCATATCTTGATGCCCATGGGTGCCAAACCCTTTACCGGGGGAGATAACATCTTCATTAATGACTAAAAGATTGCCAAATCCTGTGTGCTGAGGGTCATAATAACTACCAAAAGAAAAAGTGTGTCTGGTATCTAACCAATCTATTTTGACATGGCCACGGGCGCTGGAAGGGCGAATGGTAATCATTTTAACTCCGTTTTCCTACTAACTTTCTTATATTGTAGATTAATTATTTTTGTTATATTTAGGGGAGATTGCAATATTTTTGGATCGGTTTTTGCACTTTTTAAATTTGTCCCTTGCCTACCCATAAATATCCGAGTTTATCTAAAAACAAGGGATTTTCAAAGTTGAATTAAAAACTTAAATTATGAAAAAGGGGAAAAGAAGATAAATTTAGAATTAAGATAACAATTACGTTTGCATTCTTTCCATTATCAATTGTCCTTTAGCCCTCCGTTAAAAATACCAACATGAGGAGGACAATCTAAGGTATTCTAATGATCAATATTAAATAAACCTAAAAATCCAGCGCCCCTCACCCCGTGCGCCGAACCAAAAATTTATTAAAAAATCTATTACCATGAAATTAATATCCATACTAGGTTCTACTGGTTCTATCGGTACTCAAACCCTAGATATTGTCAGAGAAAATCCCCAAGAATTTCGAGTTATCGGTTTAGCCGCTGGGAATAATATCAATTTACTAGCACAACAAATTAAAGAATTTCAACCAGAAATAGTTGCCATTCGTGACCATCAAAATATCCCCCTACTACAAGAACTTTTAAAGGATATTGACTATAGACCAACTATTTTGGCAGAAAGTGAGGGCATTTGTGAAGTAGCCAAGTATGGAGAAGCCCAAACAGTCGTAACTGGTATTGTGGGGTGCGCTGGTTTATTACCCACCATCTCCGCCATCAAAGCAGGAAAAGACATCGCTCTCGCCAATAAAGAAACCCTTATCGCCGGCGCCCCTGTGGTGTTACCATTAATCAAAGAATATGGCGTTAAATTATTACCCGCCGATTCTGAACACTCAGCCATTTTTCAATGCTTACAAGGAGTGCCAGAAAAAGGTTTACGCAAAATTATTTTAACCGCTTCCGGTGGGTCATTTCGAGATTTACCCGTAGAAAAGCTCTCATCTGTTACCGTTAAAGATGCCCTCAAGCACCCTAACTGGACCATGGGGCAAAAAATTACCATTGATTCTGCTACCCTAATGAACAAAGGGCTAGAAGTTATCGAAGCACACTATCTTTTCGGTTTAGAATACGACCATATCGACATCGTAATTCACCCCCAAAGTATTATTCATTCCTTAATTGAATTACAAGATACTTCAGTATTAGCACAACTAGGCTGGGCAGATATGCGCTTACCCCTACTCTATGCCTTATCCTATCCAGCGCGCCTCGCCACTAACTGGGAATCTTTAGATTTAGTCAAAGTCGGTAGTTTGACTTTTCGTGAGCCAGATCATTTAAAATATCCTTGTATGGGATTAGCTTATCATGCCGGAAGGGAAGGAGGTTGTTTACCCGCAGTGTTAAACGCCGCCAATGAAGAAGCAGTTGCCCTTTTCCTCGCTGAAAAAATCTCATTTCTCGATATTCCTCGCCTTATCGAAGAAACTTGTTCCAAATTTTCTTCTCAAAATAAAGCTACCCCCACTTTAGATGATATTACGGGCGCTGATCAATGGGCAAGACAACAGGTTAATTCCACTTTCAACCACAAAAAACTACTCTCTGTTTAACCTTTTGGTAAGGTGGGCATTGCCCACCATCACTTTTTTCGCTAATGTTAGTTTGGAAAAATTTTAAACAAGTAGAACCTAATATAGGGTTTGCTGAATAAATCAAAAATCTTTATCTTGAAATGTGAGTGAAAGACCCCCGTTGAATTTCTCAACAAAAAAAAATACCCACTGAAATCAACGGGGGATGTAAACGAACCAACAAAAAAATCG
>JACYMF010000084.1 GCA_015272165.1 Cyanobacterium sp. T60_A2020_053 | reverse complement strand
AAACGAAAAATTCTGTAGCCGTGAAATTTATTACACGGCGATATTAAACGATAGTGGTAATATTTTATGGTGGGGTGGAGGGCGCTGGTTTTTCTTATTATGTTGGTTTGGTATCATCACCCACTTTTAGTTTTTTATTTCCAACCAGCACGATCCATAATTCTAATAGCAGTGGCGGCGTTAGGTCCGTGTTTAAAGACACCGCTACGATCTTCTTTGAAAGAACCATATTGAGCTAAGAATAACTGTGGCGGAATACCCTCAACCACGGGATACTCAGTGTTACCTTCCGCAAAGTATCTTTGAGCAGTGGGGCTGACTAAATACTCTAAAAAACGAACAGCGCCCGCACGATTTGGAGCATTTTTCATCACCCCAGCACCGCTAATGTTAACATGAGTGCCGGGGCCCGCCTGGTCAGGGAAAAATACGCCCACTTGCTGTAATACCGCTTTGAGGTTAGGGTCGGTGGAACGGGCATAAGCACCGAGATAATAGGTATTAGCACAGGTAACATCAGCTATGCCGGAAGCTACTGCTTCAATTTGAGCTCGGTCATTTCCTTGAGGTGGGCGGACAAAATTAGACACTAAACCACGACACCAAGCCTCTGTTTTTGCTTCACCGTAGTTAGCAATCATTCCTGCTGTTAAAGATTGGTTATAAATATTGGTGGAGGAGCGCATGACTAACTTTCCTTGCCATTTTGGACTCGCTAAATCCTCGTAGGTAGAAAGTTGATTACGACTGACTTTGTTGCGATTGTACATAATTACTCTCGCTCTTTTGCTAAAAGCAAACCAGTTATTAGCCGGGTCTCTCAAGTAACTAGGAATGCTACTACGCAAAGTGTTGGAGTTAACGGGGCTGAGAAATCCTGCTTGTTGAGCGCGCCAAAGATTGAGAGCGTTTACGGTCATGAAAATATCTGCCGGGCTATTGTTGCCTTCGTTTTTAACTCTTTCAAATAGTTCGTCACCTTTACCCTCAATGAGATTAACTTTAATGCCAGTTTCTTTCTCGAAATCTGTATAAAGTCTTCTGTCTGTGTTGTAGTGACGGGATGAATAAAGGTTAATCTGTTTTCCTTGTGCTGAGGCTTCTCCTGCTCTGATTAGCTGTGCCATAGACGCGGTGGCAATGGTAGCGCCCACCGTTGTACCAAGAAAGGCTCTTCTGGTAAATTTTTTCATGCTGATTTAATAATAAAGATTATTGTTTATACTCTCATATATCATAGCAATATTGCAACTATTTATCAATAAAAATCAAAAAAGAAAGTTATCTTTTCTCAGCAAAAATTAAAGCCAAAATTGGCGATCACCACCTAAACCTTGGGGATTAACACCACGTAAGCGCAGATAAGCCATTTTATCAGCGCCATATAAAGGCATAGGCAGACGGGTGGTTTTGAGGGCGCCGTGATGTAATAAAGTTAATTTGAGGGTGGTATCGACTACATCTTCCATGGCGACTTGCTTTCCTTCACTGCGGATTTTTAAACGCAAAGGACGAGCTAAACCTATATTTTCTCGTACACTGGTAGTGACAACGATGGCATCACGGGAAGATATTTTTAATGTTAATCCGAGGGGAGGGGCGCTGATATTATTATTTTGCGATTCATATAAACGAGGATTGCCAGATTTACGACATTCTACCAAGATTAATTGACTATTTATCGCTTCTCCTCTTGCTAATAAATAAGTCACTTCTTGCCCCCTAAATAAACCATCTCTATAAATTAAAATTGTTTTATTTGTAAATAAATTTTGGGGTAATAATTTATCTAAAATTGTCGAGGGAATCTCCTCACCTTCGAGAAAATCACTTTCTAAGTGATACCCTAAAAATTCTCCTTTTTGTCCATAAACTCGAATGCTGGCACAAGTATTTAAACTACCGGAAACTTTTTTTTTATTAAACCGAGATATATCTAACCCGATAATATAATCAGCAATAGTTAAAGGTTTGGCTAAAACGAAAGGTAAATTTCCTAACTTAGCTAAAATACCCGGTACAATTTGACCTAAAATATAATTAGCTTCAGTATTTAATGTTTTTTCCTTGATAAATTGACTAGCAATTTTACTTTTTAAAAGTTGACTGTAAATTTGATCATACAAGTTTTCATCTTTTAGTATAACTAATACTAAATCTGGACTATCAGCAATTAATTCATTAACTTTTTCTTCAATTTTAACATTTAATTTAGCTGGAGATAAATTTTCTATTACAAAAAGTTCTTTTTTGATGAACTCTAAGCGAAATTTATAATTATTACAATATCTCTCTAAAGATTTTAAAAATGAAGTTATTTTAATTTCTGCCATTTTTAAAACGCTAATTTTAATGACGGGCTTAACCTGATTATTAAATTGAGAATGATATTGATAAACTCCTCCTTCTTTTAATCCTTTTGAAATGTCTTTATGGATTTTAGTTACATTATTTCCAAATAACAATTTAACATCTTCTATAGGAATTTTAGGAGTAAAAAATAAATTTGGCTGACTTTCGTTATTAATACTCTTACTAATTGTAAAACCATACTTACCTAAAATATTATTAGCCTGTGTTTTATACTCAATCAATAAATTTTTTCTCTCTAAATTATTAATTTTAGTTTCTTTTAATATCTTGCCAAAGTCTAAACCTAATTGACTAGAATTTTTAGCTGTAATGACAGGGCGTAAAGCCAACATGGAATAATGATATTGACGTTTATTATTCTTGAATTGTACCGCCACTAAAGGATGATTAGGATAGTTTTTGATAGATTTTTCTAAGGCTTCTCTACTTTTAGGATTAGTGGCTTTTGCTAACAAACCGGGTGCGTTATCAGCAACTTTTCCTGCTAAACTTTTGATGATGCCGATGTCTCCACCATGGAGATTTTGTACTTCTAAATCAATGAGTATTTTTTCTGGTTCATTATTACCATTATGGCTTTCAAAAAACTGAACTAAGGTGGAATTAGCAATAACATTACTTTTAATACTGAGAGAAAAGGCAGGAATTTTTTGGTTAGGATTAATTTCTACTACTTCTGACCAAAATTGAGCATTTCTTTCGATAATATATTTTTGATGATTTGAGACTCTAACTGGTTTAAAGGGGCGACAAATTTTTAAAGTTTGGTAAGCGAAATCGCTTTGTATTTGACTGTTAATAGTAATGTGTTCTAGCCAATGAAAATTCCAGTAGATATGGTCAAAATCTTCTATTTCTGAGCATACTTGATCCAGCGCCCTTCGCCATACTTCAGGAGTTGGTAAAAATTTATTAATAGAACTTAAGGCGTAAAAAATCCCTTTGCGATAAACAATTATCACATCTTGTAATTGACGTGATAGATGATAACTAACACGATTACCAATTTCTTGATCAATGGGAGGATTTAATTGAAAAGCAGTAATATTATCATTATTGAATTTAAGAGGTAAAATTTCACTTAAATAATTTTTTTTAATTAATAAATTTTCAGTCATTATTTTAACTGTTCATCAATAAGGGTTAAAAACTCTAATAATTTAGTCTTAACTGATTCATGGCTGTATTCATCATCTGTGGAGGGAATTTGTCCGGGCTTTTGAAAATAGGGACGATCTCCAGTTATTTGACCATATTTTAAATCTACTCTTTTCACAAAATCGTAATAGATATTATCATGGTTAATAATTTCCTCAATAATTGATTTTAACGATAATAAAGGCTGAGTTTGAAGGGCGCTGATTTTATCATCGCCATCATCAATAATATTTTGTAAAACCCCTTGTAGCGCCCCTGAACTATCCTGAAGATTGTTACTAATAAATAACTTAATTTCGGTTTTAATTTGCACCATTAAAGGCACGGGAGATTCCCCCTTGAGAAAACCGCCACCTTCTAAACCGATTATGTCTGCCAAAGAAAACTTTTTGCCTCGTAAAGCATCTTGGCGTAATTCCATATCTCTTTCTTTCTCTTGCTCTTGCTCTAAATCACTCATTTACCCATCCTTTTTATTTTTTTACATTTTAAATGATTGTGATAAATTCTAGTGCAAAATAAATTGTATATAGTCAAGGTGAGGATTTACTATGGGGTTTAGTGACCTGTACCTCTAAAACTAACGTGGATAATCTTTTGCTAATTACCGCTTTAGAGTTCAGTTTTAAAATTATTATTACTCAAGAAAATTTAACGGAAAGTAAACTTTCTCCTCAAGGTTATTATAAGGCATTAGATGAACTCAAAATCAGGTTTTAGATTTTTGTGATTATTTTCGATCACCAAGTTTAAACGATGCTCAATTAACTGACGATAAACTAATGGCAAGAATTTTTACCAGGATTAAAAAAAGACCACTGATAACCCTGAAGAATTGAGAGGAGTAGGCGTAAAAATCAGTAAGTAAATAGAATTAGTTGTGTATGTTAATTTCTTTAAACCTATGATAACAAAGGGTTTAAATCTCTCGCTTATGTCCAATTAATTTCATCTAAGAACTTATCAGCGCCCTCCACCAATAGATGCTTAACCTTGTAAGCAATTAAAGAGGAAAAGATTGTTAATTGTGCCAAGAAAGCCTAAACTTTCTTATGAAAGTGATTTTTTAGAGGTCAAAAGCGTGAAAAAAGTTCTCGGTATTATTCTAGGGGGGGGCGCTGGTACAAGATTGTATCCCCTCACCAAACTACGAGCTAAACCAGCAGTACCTTTAGCAGGAAAATATCGCCTCATTGATATTCCTATTAGTAACTGTATCAACTCAGAGATTTTAAAAATTTATGTCTTAACTCAATTTAACTCTGCTTCTTTGAATCGTCATATCAGTAGAGCTTATAATTTTTCTGGGTTTAGTGATGGTTTCGTGGAAGTATTAGCCGCCCAACAAACCAAAGAAAGCCCCGATTGGTTTCAAGGTACAGCCGATGCCGTGCGCCAATATATTTGGTTATTTGATGAATGGGATATAGATGAGTATATTATTCTCTCTGGAGATCATCTTTACCGTATGGATTATAGTAAATTTGTCGAGCATCACCGCCAGACGGGCGCTGATATTACTATTTCTGTTGTACCCATTGACGAAAAAAGAGCCGATGCTTTTGGCTTAATGAAAATTGATGATTCGGGTCGAATCACTGATTTTAGCGAAAAACCGAAAGGAGAAGCTCTCAAACAAATGGCTGTGGATACTAGCATTTTAGGGTTAAATGCTGAACAAGCCCAAGAAAAACCTTATATTGCTTCTATGGGTATTTATGTATTCAAAAAAGAAGTATTAAAAAAATTATTAATTGATAATCCCGGACAAACAGACTTTGGTAAAGAGATTATTCCGGGCGCTGCGAAAGATCATCGTATTCAAGCCTATTTATTCAAAGGATATTGGGAAGATATTGGTACTATTGAGGCGTTTTATGATGCTAACCTTGCTTTAACGAAGCAACCGCAACCAGAGTTTAGTTTTTATGATGAAAACGCTCCTATCTATACTCGCTCTCGTTATTTACCGCCGACAAAACTGTTAGATTGTCAAGTCACCCAGTCTATTATTGGCGAAGGTTGTATTATCAAAGAGTCTCGTATTAATCATTGTGTGTTGGGAGTCAGGACTCGTTTAGAAAGTAATTGTACCGTAGAAGATACTTTGATTATGGGTGCTGATTTTTATGAACCTTACAGCGCCCGTCAAACTAAACTAAAAAATGGGGAAGTACCTGTAGGCATTGGCTCTAATTCCATCGTGCGCCGGGCTATCATTGACAAAAATGCTCGTATTGGTTGTAATGTACAGATTATCAATAAAGATCGGGTAGAAGAAGCCAACAGAGAAGATGAAGGCTTTTTAATTCGTAACGGTATTGTTGTAGTCATCAAAAATGCTTCTATCGCCGATAATACTATCATTTAATTAACTTTTTTTAACAAACTCAATTTTGGCGCTCCAGTGTGAGGCAGGGCGTTTTCAAAGTCAGATACAAAATTGATTTGTTTAGCAAGGGAAGCAGAGATGGCACGGGAGAAAGGGAGATTTTTTACTATTAATTGGTTTATTAGTAGTTAAAATATCTGGAAGAATCTTTTTTCATCAAAAAGATTCAAAACTTATTACTTTTTACTTGTTACTTATTACTTTGTCTAAACTAAAAATTTGAGAATGAAAACACCCTGCGTGTGAGGGGCGCTTTTATAATTTATATAGGGGTTGCCGAAAAAGTATTTTGGTGAGGTGAAGGGCAAAGGGCAAAGGGCAAAGGGCAAAGGTTAAAAGGCTTAACTCTTTAATTTATAAGCATTTCACCTGACACCCGAAGCCTGACACTGGCTACCCGAAACCTCCCTTAACTTAACATTTGAATCAATGGGTAACGTCAATTGTTAATATGTTTAAAACAGCGCCCTCCCCCGCATACTTACAAAATCAATGAATAAACTACTTAACCGCATCACTTCTGCCCTTTTTCTCACAGGACAAATATTAGTACATTTGTTACAGTTTAAGATTTATCGTAATAATACCTTAGAACAAATGTCATTTGTGGGTCCAGCATCATTACCCATTGCTTTAATTACCGCTTCTTTTGTGGGCATGGTATTTACCATTCAGGTAGCGCGCGAATTTATTTATTTTGGGGCAACTAGCGCCGTGGGAGGAGTATTAGCCATCGCTTTAACTCGTGAATTAGCACCTGTCTTAACCGCAGTGGTATTAGCTGGAAGGGTGGGGAGCGCTTTTGCAGCGGAAATCGGTACAATGAAAGTAACTGAACAAATTGATGCACTACAAATACTCAAGACTGATCCAGTTGACTATTTAGTGATACCGAGAGTAATATCCTGCTGTTTAATGTTACCAATTTTAACCATTTGCTCTTTAGTGGTAGGTATGGCAGGAGGTTTAATTGTTGCGGATAGTATTTATGAAATTCCTTATGAAGTTTTTCTTGATTCTGTGCGTAATTTTCTGGGAACTTGGGATATAGTAGCTTGTCTTATAAAATCAGCAGTTTTTGGTATTTCCGTAGCCATAATTGGCTGTAATTGGGGCTTGACTACCAGTGGGGGGGCTAAGGGAGTTGGGGAATCAACCACAGCAGCAGTAGTTATTTCTTTGATTACTATTTTTATATTTAATTTTATTCTTTCTTGGTTGATGTTTCAAGGTACTGGTAGTGCTGTTATTGGCTAGTCACCCTATAGGAATTAATATAAAGAAAAACATTTAAGTTTCATTACTGATTCAGTATCTCAAATTCAAAAATCTACCAAGTCCTTTTCGCAGGGGGAAGATGTACTTTAAGTCTTTTCATACCTACCATCAGCAATTTCCCTACATCATGCCCTGATTCAGCAACGCTGAAATTGCTAATCGTTGAGAATTACCTCTTGATAACGTCATCAAACTTTTTGTTCAAAACGACAAAGAGAATGTTTAATGATTATTTTTATTTAAAAAGGTGATTTGATGATATACTCAACCTCGAAAGATTGTCATAATATCTCATGTTAGCAGTAGCAATTCTCGCCGCCGGTAAAGGTACTCGGATGAAATCCCAACTTCCTAAAGTTTTACATCTTTTGGGGGGCAAAAGTCTAGTAGAAAGAGCAATTTCTTCTTGTAATCTCGTTAACCCCCATCGTACCGCCATTATTATTGGCTATGAAGGGGATAAAATTAAAAAAGCTCTCACTAATCTAAATGGTGTAGAATTTGTAGAGCAAACAGAGCAACTCGGTACAGGTCATGCTATTCAACAGTTAATAGAACCCTTAGCCAACTTTTCAGGAGATTTATTAGTTTTAAATGGTGATGTGCCTTTATTACGTCCAGAAACCATCGCTCAATTAGTTGCTACCCATAGAGAAAAAAGCAACGAAGCAACTCTTTTAACCGCTAATCTTCCTGATGCAAAGGGCTATGGTCGAGTTTTTTGTGATTCTAATAATTTAGTAAGTCAAATTGTAGAAGATAGAGATTGCACTCTCGCACAAAAACAAAATAATCGTGTCAATGCTGGAGTTTACTGTTTCAAGTGGGATGCTTTAAAAGAAGTTTTACCAAAACTTAGCACCAATAATGATCAACAAGAATATTATTTAACTGAAGTGGTGAATTTTCTCAATCCAGTAATGGCTTTAGATGTGGAAGACCACCTCGAAATTAATGGCATTAATGATCGTCGTCAGTTAGCTATGGCTAATGATATTCTTCAACTAAGAGTTAAAGAAGCATGGATGATGGCAGGTGTCACCATGATTGATCCTGATAGCATTACTATTGATGATACGGTGAAGTTAGGAACGGATGTAATTATTGAGCCTCAAACTCATTTGCGTGGTAATACAGTAGTTGGTTCTAATTGTCATATCGGACCTGGTTCTTTTATTCAAGATAGTATCATTGCTGAGTCTGTCAAAGTTTTTTATTCTGTAATTACTGATAGTAAGGTAGCTAGTAATTCGACCATCGGACCTTATACTCATTTGAGGGGCGCTGTGGAAGTGGGAGAAAATTGTCGTCTCGGTAATTTTGTGGAACTGAAAAAAAGTACCATTGGCAATAATACCAATGTAGCGCACTTGTCCTATCTTGGGGATGCTACTGTGGGTAATCGAGTTAATATTGGTGCTGGAACGATTACCGCAAACTATGATGGCAGAAAAAAACATCCTACTGTCATAGGGGATGGGACAAAAACGGGATCTAATAGTGTGTTTGTAGCGCCCGTCACCATTGGCGAAGATGCTACCATTGGTGCAGGTTCTGTTATTACCCATGATGTGCCAGATCAAGCCTTAGCAGTGGCACGGGGTAAACAGCGCAATATTCCTAATTGGCAACCTAAGTAGAGAAAGGGAGATGGGGAGTTTCATAATTCATAATTCATAATTCATCAAGGGATATGAAAATTTTAATCAGTAATGATGATGGTATTTTTGCCCTCGGCATTAGAACTTTAGCCAATCATCTTGTCCAAGCCGGGCATCAAGTAACCGTAGTAGCGCCCGACAGGGAAAGATCAGCTACTGGTCATGGTTTAACCCTCCATCAACCCATTAGAGCGGATATAATTGAAGGTTTGTATCATCCTAATATAGTAGCTTGGTCTTGTTCCGGAACTCCCTCGGATTGCGTTAAACTGGCTCTCAGTGCTATTTTAGATACTGCACCCGATTTTGTTCTCTCTGGCATTAATCAAGGCTCTAACTTAGGAACAGATATACTATATTCTGGCACAGTGGCGGCAGCAATGGAAGGTACGATGGAAGGTATTACCAGTATTGCCCTTAGTTTAACCAGTTTTACGGTAAAAGAGTTTGCGACGGGCGCTGATTTTGCCCTCAAATTAATTACCCAATTGAAAAATAAACCGTTGCCAGAAGTGAGTTTATTGAATGTAAATATTCCAGCGATACCATTAAAAGACATCAAGGGCGTAAAAATCACTCGTCAAGGCTTGAGGAGATATATTGAAAATTTCCAAAAACGACAAGACCCACGGGGAAAAACCTATTATTGGTTAGCAGGAGAGTTAGTAGAAGAATTAGACCAACCAGAACATATTTACCTACCGCCAGATTTACCCACAGATGTTCAAGCTAACAAGGAAGATTATATTACCATTACACCTTTACAATATAATCTCACGGATGTAGTGAATGTTCAGAGGTTAGATATAGAATTTTAGGCGTATTTCGAGCCTAAGTGCCTTAATACAGTTGATGTCTAATAAAGAAAATACAGAAGCATCATATTTTCTGCACCAATTTTACTTCAATACCTGTGGATAACCAAGAGGTTTTATTTGTTGATACTTTCTTTGTGCTTCTTTTTCTTTAACCTTGGTATAGTCTAACCAGTGAATACAATCCACAGGGCAAGTATCGATAGCTTCTTGGACAATTTCTTCAGTATCACCATTTTGATTATAGACCCTAGAGCGCCCGTGGTCGTCTTCAATATAAAAGGTATTAGACGCAACATGAACGCAGTTTTTGCAACCAATACAACTAACCTCATCCACATAAACTCCCTTTTGGCGCACCTCACCCCCCAACTCAGGCTCAAATCCTGTCCTTTCAGGATTATCTCGCCATATTCCCCCTAACTCTGGGGCAAAATCTCTATTTTCGTCTTCAAACATAATAACAACCAATAAAGGACAAGACAACCAACAAGGGGTTTAAACCCCTTGCCAAAATTAGGAAATTAACTCCAACGTTGTACTACTAAACGAATTGAACCATCCTCATTTTTTTGCTTTTCAGTCACATTAAATCCTTGTTGACTAGATTCACTCAACACGGTGTGTAAAGCATAGCCTTGAGTAACACGCTGTAAAAAACCGTCCACAGTCCAAGGTTGTTGCCAGTATTGCAAATCAGCCACTAACTCATACTCTGAGCCATTCCAGCTAAAACCAATGTCATAATTATTTTCTTGGGTAATTACTAATTGTGCCTCGTTGGTTTGTCCTTGATAACCTCTGACGGGCGCTGGACCTTCTTTCCAGTCAATATCTAAATCTTTGAGGGCAGATTTTAAGGAGGTTAGATTGCGAATTTTGGTCTTGATACTACTAAAGTGTGACATATTTTTAAAAAGCTAGGGTGAACGAATCTGATTAAAAAAAAATTATATTTAAGATTCTACCAATTTTTATTATGGTTTTGATTAGTTATTGCAATATTTTCTTGATAATATTCAGAAGTTTTTTGAGAGCTTACTACTATTCCTAATTGAGCCTCAATAGCTGCTGTGACTTCAGCGCACGATTTTCCTTCAATTCCCGTGACTTTTTCTTTAACTCGACCATCAGGATAGATGATAAACTCAAGGGTTTCCATTGTCATAATAACAAAGATTCTTATTAAAAATATTAAAGTAAACTTTTTTAACATTTTAACAATTAGTCTTAGAAAGTTGAAGAAAATTTCATAAAGATATAGTTAAAATAGTGTTGATAAACATAAAAAATTTAACTGTTGAAAAAAATGGCAGAAGCAACTATTTCCAAAAAAGGCATTCAATTAACAGAAAATGCCCTTAAACACGTTTTACAGTTAAAGCAACAGCAGGGCAATGATGACTTATGTTTGAGGGTAGGAGTAAGACAGGGCGGTTGTTCTGGCATGTCTTACTTGATGGATTTTGAAAACATTAATAATATGACGGATATTGATGAGGTTTTTGACTATGACGGTTTTAAAATTATTTGTGACCGCAAAAGTATGTTATATCTCTATGGTCTAGTTTTGGACTATAGTAATGCTTTGATGGATGGTGGTTTTAAGTTTACTAACCCTAATGCTACTCAAACTTGTGGTTGTGGTACTTCTTTCTCGGCTTAATTATTTCTTGGCAAGGGTTAAACCCTTTGTTAATGGATTTTTTCTCGCAAAGGTACAAAGTCGCAAAGGTAATGAAGACGAGATTTTAAAAATTTGACATTTATACTCATTGAAGCCAAGACGCATTTAACTTACCGTTTTTAGTAATAAGGGGTTTAAACCCCTTGTTTTATGACTCAAACTCATTTATGCCATTATTTGGTATCCCATTATAGATTGTTTAAACCCCTTGTTTTATGACTCAAATTCTTACCCATTAACTCTTGCCTACCTCCACCAGTAAACTTAAATGCAAACTAGCTTATGAATGATTATTGCAATCAATTAGCCGATTTAATTAACCACTATGGCTCAAAAGTGGATTTTTTAAGCATTCGTTTGGAGAATGCCACTGGTTCTAATATTACCCTTAGAAACGGTAATTTGGAAACTTTGAGCGAAACTACTTCTATTGGTGGGCAAGTTAGGGCTTGTTTTCGTGGTGGTTGGGGTTTCGCCAGTTTTAATAATCTTGCTGATTTGAAGCAGAGGGTAGAGGATGCCATTAGTTTTGCTCGTATGGTGGGGGATGATAAAACTACCCTAGCGCCCGTCACCCCTGTTCAAGTATCCTGTCAATTACCCCTCACTGGCACTAATCCCCGTCTTATTCCTCTTATTGATAAAAAAAACTTAGTAAATAATTACTATAATAGGCTCAAAAATTATCATGACTCCATCACTTCCGCCACGGTGAGTTATTACGATAGTGAGCAAAAAATTATTTTGGCTACTTCTGACGGTAGCATGATTGAGCAATCTTGGATTGATAGCGAAATGCGTTTTAGTGCCACGGCTAAACAGGGGGATTTGATTCAAACGGGTAGGGAAACCACTGGCACGAGAAATGGTTATGAAGATTTACTTAATTTAGATGCACAGGTGGAGAGCGCCCCTCGCCGTGCCGTCAATGCCCTGAATTATCCCTCTGTTAAGGGTGGAAATTACACGGTAGTGATCGACCCCATTTTAACGGGTTTGTTTGTTCATGAGGCTTTTGGGCATCTTTCTGAGGCTGATATGGCTTATGAAAATCCTGATTTATTGGAAGTAATGACCATGGGGCGCCGTTTTGGGGCTGATTTTTTACAAATTTTTGACGGTGCGCTCTCCCAAGGGCATCGAGGTAGTTATTATTATGATGATGAGGGTACACCAGCTACTAACACTCAATTAATTAAAGATGGGGTTTTAGTGGGGCGCTTACATTCGAGGGAAACGGCGGGAAAATTAGGGGAGTCGGCAACGGGTAACGGGCGCTGTTTAAATTACCATTTTCCTCCCATCGTGCGCATGACTAATACTTGGATAGGGCGTGGCACAACTCCTGTGAAAGACTTATTTTCTAACATTCATGAGGGTGTTTACGCCCGTAATTGGTTAGGGGGGATGACAAATGGGGAAATGTTTACTTTCACTGCCGGAGAAGCGTGGATGATTCGTGATAGTCACATCGCTGAACCTGTTAAAAATGTTACTCTATCCGGTAATGTGTTTAAAACTTTGGCTAATATTACCGCTCTTGGGGATGATTTTCTTTGGGATGAGTCAGGTGGTTGTGGAAAAGGTGGGCAATCAGGATTAGCGGTGGGGTGCGCTGGACCTAGTTTACGCATTGATAACGTGGTAGTAGGTGGGGAGTAATTAGTCCAATGGATAATTATGAAGTTTTCCCTTTCTTCTCGGATAGTAACAAAAAAGAGATAAAGATAATTGTTGGCAAATTGATATTTTGCATCACAGCTTAAATATTGTAAGATTTAAAAAACAATACAAGCCAAAATGATATGTTAGCAAGGGTTTGGAGTGCTTCCATTGTGGGAGTAGATGCGGTTAAAGTAGGGGTAGAGGTGGATGTATCGGGGGGATTACCAAAGATTATGGTAGTGGGTTTACCCGATACTGCTATCCAAGAATCGAAAGAAAGGGTAAAAGCGGCCATCAAAAACTCAGGTTATTTTTTCCCCATGCGCCCGATTACCATTAATTTAACTCCGGCGGATTTACGCAAAGAAGGACCTAGTTTTGATTTACCCATTGCTTTAGGAATTATGGGTGCTTCGGAACAAATTGATCTTAGATTACTGGCAGATTATTTATTTTTAGGAGAAATGTCCTTAGATGGGAGTTTACGCCCCATTGCTGGTGTGTTACCTATGGCGGTAACAGCTCAAAAACTAGGTTTTAAAGGAATAGTCGTTCCCAAAGAAAATGCCCAGGAAGCTGGCATAGTAAAAGATTTATCCGTATATGGTTTAAGCAACTTGAATGAAGTCGCACAATTTTTACAAGAACCTCATTTATTCACACCAACAATAGTTAATGAGGATGATAATTTAACTTCTAGTATTGATCACCTTTACAATCTTAGAGATGTGAAAGGACAAAACCATGCACGGAGGGCGCTGGAAATTGCGGCCGCAGGAGGACATAATTTAATTTTTGTTGGTCCACCCGGTTCTGGAAAAACCATGTTAGCTCGACGTTTGCCAAGTATATTACCTCCTCTCAGTTTTGCGGAAGCCTTGGAAGTGTCCCGTATTTATTCTGTGGCTGGATTACTAAAAAATCAAGGCTCATTGATGCGAAAGCGCCCTTTTCGTAGCCCTCATCATTCAGCTAGTGGTGCTTCTCTTGTAGGCGGAGGAAGCTATCCTAAACCCGGTGAAGTTTCATTGTCTCACTTCGGTATTTTATTTCTCGATGAATTGACTGAATTTAAACGTAATGTTTTAGAGTTTTTAAGACAACCTCTCGAAGATGGTTTTATTACCATCTCCCGCGCCCGTCAATCGGTATTGTTTCCAGCGCACTTCACCCTTGTCGCTAGTACAAATCCTTGCCCCTGTGGCTATTATGGCGACTCTTTGCAACCTTGCACCTGCGCCCCCCGCCAAAGAGAACAATATTGGGCTAAACTCTCAGGACCATTATTAGATCGTATTGATTTACAAGTGATTGTCAGTCGTCTCAAACCTGAAGAAATGACTGCCCAACCCCAAGGGGAAGACTCAGAAACCGTCAGAAAAAGGGTGGAGGGCGCTCGTAATATTGCCCAACAGCGATTTAAAGATGATGTTATTACCTTTAACGCTCAAATGCAGTCCAAACATTTGCGAGAATATTGTGTCTTAGATGATGCCAGTCGCAATTTATTGGAAAACGCCATCCGTAAATTAGGCTTATCTGCAAGGGGAATGGATCGTATCTTAAAAGTATCGCGCACCATTGCTGATCTAGCGGGAGATGAGAAATTACAAACCCGTCATTTAGCCGAAGCGATTCAGTATCGCACCATTGATCGTTTAACTTAAAATCATAGAATTGTGCATCGTAGCTTCTAGCCCGAATAAATTAGTAGGGTGAGCATCGCCCACCAAAACCAGAAGAT